>NZ_JBFHFD010000798.1:0-3431 GCF_041583735.1 Novipirellula sp. | reverse complement strand
GAATCCAATTTTGACGAGATGGATACCAACCGGGACGGCATCGCCTCGGGACAGGAGCGACAAGCTTGGTTCGAGAAAAAAAGGACTTCGCTAAAGAATGATTCCGCAAATGACAGATAGGCTGCTGGCGTGTCAATGTGGGATAGGTTTCCCATGTAAAGCCACCGGAACGTTTTTTGAAAAGAGGCCAAACTACAATGACAACGATCTTTCCTACTGAGATTTTGCAGCGATTGAAACAGACACGCGTGGTCGCGGGGTTTTCAGTCGAGAAAGCCGAGCACGCGGTTCCCTTGGCCCAAGCACTCTTGGCGGGCGGAATCGACGCGATTGAACTGACGCTGCGAACCCCCGCGGGGTTGGCAGCGGTTAAAGCGATCGTTTCCCGCGTTCCCGAAATGCTGGTTGGCGTGGGGACCATCTTGACACCGCAAACGGCTCGAGAAGTAAAAATGGCGGGCGCGGATTTTGGAGTGGCTCCGGGAACGAATCCGCGAGTGGTGCGTGCGGCCGTCGAAGCAGGGCTGCCATTTGCACCGGGGATTGCAACCCCTTCGGAAATCGAGGCTGCAATTGAACTCGGGTGCCGGTTCCTCAAGTTCTTTCCTGCCGCCGCCACCGGGGGAGTTCCATACCTGCGCAGCATGAGCGCGCCGTACAAACATCTGGGCATCCAATATTTCCCGCTCGGCGGATTAAACGCAGACAATATGACCGAATATCTAAACGAGCCCAATGTGCTGGCGATCGGTGGATCATGGATCGTCCAACAATCGCTTGTTGAAAATCATGATTGGGATGGTATCACGGCGCGTGCCGCCGAAGTCGTAAAAATTGCGAAGGGAGCAAGCCATGAGTAAATCAATTGTCACGTTCGGCGAAATCATGGGCCGTTTGGCGGCGCCCGATCATCTTCGTCTTCGTCAAACGCGTGAGTTAGAAGTCACTTATGCGGGTGCTGAAGCAAGTGTCGCAGTATCGATTTGCAATTTTGGTGGATCCGCCCGCTATGTGACCGCCCTTCCGAAACACGCGATTGCTGATGCAACCGTCGACGCGGTTCGCGCGATGGGCATCGATACGCAATTTATCCTGCGTACTGACAAGGGACGACTCGGACTGTATTTCCTCGAAACTGGTGCTAATCAACGCCCCAGCAATGTGATATACGATCGCGCCGACTCGGCGATTGCGATCACGCCGGCCGATCACTATGAATGGGACGAAATCTTCATGGGGGCACAGTGGCTGCATCTGACCGGGATCACACCGGCGCTGTCGGAAAACGCGGCCAATGCCACGCTTGTTTCCGCCAAAATTGCAAAAGCCGCCGGGCTGCAAGTTTCCATCGACTTGAATTTTCGCGGCAAACTTTGGAATTGGGACAAAACCAAGAAGGCTCGTGAATTGGCGAACGCGTCAATGCGAACGATCTTGCCGTTTGTCGATTTGGTGATTGCCAACGAAGAAGATTGCCATGACGTGCTCGGAATTCAAGCGGGCGCAACGGACGTGCATTCGGGATCGCTTGATACGTCGCGTTACCCCGATGTGGCACGACAAGTGGTGCGGCAATTTCCGAATATCAGCAAAATCGCAATCACATTGCGTGAAAGTTTGTCGGCAACCCATAACAATTGGGGCGCAATGTTGTACGACGCGGCAGCCGATCGGGCCGCGTTTGCTCCGTTGGACGAACAGGGAAACTATCGTCCCTATGAAATCAAAAACATTGTGGACCGTGTGGGCGGAGGCGATGCGTTCGCGGGCGGATTGATCTTTGCATTGACGACTTCGGAACTGAGCGAGCCGCAAACTGCAGTCAATTACGCCGTGGCAGCGTCATGTTTGAAACACTCAATCAAAGGTGATTTTAACTACGTGACACGAAGCGAAGTCGAATCGCTCATGGGTGGATCGGCATCAGGGCGTGTGGTGAGATAAGCGGTCTGAATATTGCTGCCGCCCCAAACATCAACGACATGATCACGCGGAAAATTGGTTGCGACACAACGGGATGGGTGCAAATGGCCATGGTTTCTCCTGTGCCGCGAATTTTAGCTTGTCCGGTTCAAGAATCGACAAGACTTTTGCAGGCGAGGGACCAACGCGGCTCACATCCGATACGGGTGGTGAGCATAATTCATCAACTGGTAGCGAAAGAGACAGAGAGACAATGAGATACTTCGCACTGATTGCCGTCCTATTTGCGTGCTGCCCAGCACCGGCGGACGAACCACGCTCCACCGTCCCGATTAGCAACAGGTCCTTGAAGCCCAACGTGCTGTTCATCGCGATCGATGACCTGCGTCCCGAACTGGGCTGTTACGGATCCGAAATTGCGATCACCCCAAATTTGGACAAATTGGCGGGCGGCGGATTGCTGTTTAATCGTGCCTATTGCCAAGAAGCGATCTGCAGCCCGTCACGCGCTAGCTTGATGACCGGAGCCCGTCCAGACACGATCGGCGTGGTCGAGAACAACGCGATCTTCCGTGATCTGAATCCCGATATCGTCACGCTGTCCCAGCATTTCATCGCCAACGGCTATGAAGCGGTGCACTGCGGAAAAATCTTTCACAACCCTGCTCATGCTGACATGGCAAACTCCTGGAGTCGTTCTCCCTCTAAAAAGAATCTGAAACTAAAACCGCCGACATCAACTTATGCCTTGCCCGAGAATCAGGCGATTCAGAAACGGAACCTCGAAACGTTACAAGCAAAATATGGCGAGGGCATTCGCGGCAGTGGACTCGTTCATGGGCCCGCCTATGAATGTGCCGATGTGCCTGACCAAGCGTATCGAGATGGTTACAACACCGACCTTGCGATTGCGACACTGAACGAGATGGTAGATGACGGCGATAAACCATTCTTTCTAGGGCTTGGTTTTTTCAAGCCGCACCTCGAGTTCATCGCT
Source organism: Novipirellula sp. (assembly GCF_041583735.1). Lineage (NCBI taxonomy): Bacteria > Pseudomonadati > Planctomycetota > Planctomycetia > Pirellulales > Pirellulaceae > Novipirellula > Novipirellula sp. The sequence goes on along the minus strand of NZ_JBFHFD010000798.1, from coordinate 511 downwards.
CCGAAACGCTACTGGGATTTGTACGATCCAGCAGACATTCCACTGGCTGAGCACGACGAAGCTCCGATCAACGGTGCGGCAATGGGTCTGCATGCGTCGTTTGAATTGCGAGTCCGCGACGGCATTCCGAAAACGGGACCGATCGATCCCGAATTATCCCGCACGCTGAAACACGCCTACCTCGCCTGTGTCAGCTACATCGATGCTCAAGTGGGACGCATGATCACCGCACTCGAAGAATCGGGCCAGCGTCAGAATACGATCATCATTGTCTGGGGCGACCACGGTTGGCATCTCGGCGACATGGGCGTTTGGGGCAAGGCGACCAACTATGAAATTGCAACTCGAGTGCCGCTGATCATCTGGACGCCGGATATGCCCAAGCACAACCGAGGCAAGACAACCGAGGCACTCGTCGAACTCGTCGATATGTACCCGACGCTTTGCGATTTGGCGGCGATATCGAAGCCATCGCATCTCGAAGGAACCAGTTTTCAGCCTCTGCTCGAAG
>NZ_JBFHFD010000797.1:0-3443 GCF_041583735.1 Novipirellula sp. | reverse complement strand
GAAGCTAGCCCCCCTGTCGACCTTGATTTCCGAGAATTTTGCCGTGAGGGGGCAGCACCGACCTCTAAACGTGGCGAATGAAATCGGCGGCAAAGCTGCGTATTTCGCTGCCATTGAGCACGTGGACCATCCGTAATTGTTGGACTTGTTCGTCGCTGAACGAGTTCAACGGGACATGCACCAACCGTTTGTGATGCCGCCGCGCCAAACGTTGCCACCCCGAACCAGGCGGTAATGGTGATAGCAAAGCAATCTCGCGTCCACGTGAATGCAAGCAAGCTGCGGCAATCAGACGTTCTTCGAGCGTTTCGGCGTAGTCCACTCGAGGGTCGACCCAGACGTCGGGAATGACGACCGGCGGATACAAGAACAGCGCACCACCATAGATGCTCAGTCCGATTCCAGGACCCACCATCTCGTCTTGGTAATTGGTGGCAAATAATGCGAGCGTCGATTCTTCGTTGTGTTCGGCGAACCAAGTGGTGCGCCAGGGGTACTTTCGTGGGTCGGCGGGAGAATCGAACAACATCACACAAGCATCGAGCACACCGCGGCTCGGCGGCACGACTTTGACATAGATTTGTCGTTCGTACCAATGACGTAGCGTGTCACGGATGTCGATGCCATCTTTGACGCTGGTCGTAAATTTCTCGGTCTTGGCAAGGTCGTTACCGATGATCGCTTGAGCACGGTCGAACACACGCGTGCGAAAATTCTCGATGCGAGCATCTTCAGGAGGATAGCTGCAATGGCTGTACGGGTTCCATTTATACTTCCAGCGTTCTTTCTCGTACGTGGTCGCGCGACGCTGTAATTGGATGGTTTGCCACATTAGCGGCGGGCCTGGCAATCGGCTGACCAGCGAATGGGTTTCTCCGTCGGGCAAGCGTGCTTGGTCAATCCCCAGGGTGACTTCGGGTAGCGTTTCGCCATCGTTCTGCGGTGGCGATGGTTCCCGGTTACCGTGTTGATAGGTGTTGGCCAGTTCGGCAACGTGCAAGGCAAACTGATCTCCGAGGATTTGTTTTGCCGCCGTCACAATCGTGACCAAGTCGGGCGTCATACGGCGATGGATCAGCGACAGGTTGCGGATGTATTGCAAACACTTCGACAGCAGCAGTGGCGTGACGCGGCGAGCACGATTGCCGAGTTCTTTGCGATAGCTATCACGCGCCGCGATCAGTAATTCCTTGACGCCGTCAATTTGGATGTTGTCATCGTTTTCCAGCTCGGATCGCGCCCGTTCGTACAATCCGGTGATGAAGGGCAATTCGCCATACAAGAACATCAGCGTGCGGTCCTTGACGGCAAAGCGTTCGGCCGGTTGCACGACGTCATGTTCGGGTAGGCTGATATTGGCCGACATCTCGTTACGCGAACTTTGCTGTGTCGACGGTGCTAATTGGTTGTATGCTTCGCGAATCCATGGCCAATGCAGCACGCTGCATACAAACAGCGTTCGCTCGTGACGGGTTTCCAGTTCACGCAGTCGCATCGCCATGTGCACGATGCGGCTGCGGGTTTGGTGGTCCGGCGGACGAGCGATGCTGGGCAGCAATGCGGCAGCAAAAATCTCGGGGGCCACATGCCGCACGGCAAAGGGGTCCGGCATCACGGTGGAGTAAGGACAAAACGGATCGGTTTCCAGGTCGACGTAGGCTCGCGGCAGGTGCTCGCCCATTGCCGCTCGGATCGCCATGATCACAGGTTGGCAAGGATCGATCGGCACATAGCTGGTTGGCGGTGTTTCGGGATCTTCCTCGTCACCATCCGAGGCTTCGGAATCGTTTTCGTTCCAGGGGCCTTGAGCCCATTCCGAGCGAAATTCGCTAGCGGCGAAATTGGGTTTCGGAGGCTGCAGGACAATTGACGCGCGAGGCAGGTCCAACACGCCCGCTTCGACCGCTTCGCGAAACGATTCCGGCAGCGGAACCGCCAAACAATCAAACGAATACTCCAAAAACCAACGGCGAACCGTCAGCGCAAATTGGCCGCTGCCGTGGATGATCGGCAGCACAGCGAGTCGTGGACTGATCCTCAGCAAAGCTGGGACGTCGTTCGTTTCAGAAAAATTCAAGGAAAGTGCTCTTTTCTAACGAACCAATATGATCTAAATTCGTACCCACGTCGAAACAATCGGGTTTATTCAGGTGAGACGCCGTTAGGAGCAATTGCTCTGGCCACTCATTATCCCTCTCACCTCGCCGATTCACTTTTCCATCATTTTCGACAATCGTCATTCTCAAAAACGCAGTTCCGATCGGAACTGCGTTTTTTTTGTCGTTTTTTTCCGGCAATCACAACCCGAAGCGTCAGCGAGGGACCGAGTCGACAGAGAGATTCCCTCGCGGACGCGTCGGGTTGTGAAATGCTCGCAACTTCAATACTTACGCGTCGGGTTGTGAAATCACTGCAGCGTGACCTAGACCGCCGCCTCGCTGGCCGTTGCCAGCACATCGGTTGTTTCTTGGCAGAGATATTTTTTAGCCGCATCGGCGACCGCTTGCTGGTCCACTTTGCGGAATCGCTCGAGCAAATCGTCGGTGCTGGCGTACTCGTTGCGGATCAGCCATCGGCTGCCGACGCTGGACAGTCGGTTGCTGGGCCGTTCGCTTTGCATGATACAGGCGGCGGTGGCCTTGTTCACGGCTTGCTCAAGTTCCTCGCGGGTGACCCCTTCGTCGGCAGTGCGGCGAAGCACATCGGCCATCCATTTGCGGTTGGCCTGCATCTCGCCGGGTTCACAAACCAGGTAGGCGAACCACGCGCCACAGTCGGTAAATTCTTGCGGCCACACCGTCGCGGCTTCGGCGCGTCCGGTATCGATCAGGTCCCAGAACAGCCGGCTGCCTCCTTCGTCACCGACGATCGAAGCCAGGATGCGTGCCGCGTAGCGATCCTCGCTGGACATGCTGGGGCCTGGACTCATCTGCACGAAATAAGCTTGCGCGGCATCTTCGATATCAAGTTCTGCATCCATGGAAATCCCGTCCGGCAGCGTTTGCGGGTCATCCGCCTGCGGTTCGGGGGTGCAGGGGCGATCGGCCCAATCGCGAGTTTGTGCTTCGACCGCTGCGACTAACGCATCGAAGTCGACGTTGCCGGTCGCGGCCAACACAATGTTTTCGCCACGATAACGGCGGTTGAAATAGTCACGCATCGTTTCGACACGCATCGTTTCAATCGACTCGCTCGTCCCGAGCACACGGCGTCCGAGGCCTCGCGGGCTAAAGTGACGCTCCATCGCACGTTCAAAGGCACCAAACGGAGGTTGGTCTTCGTACTTGGCGATCTCTTCCAAGATTACTTGTCGTTCGGTTTCAAATTCGCCAGCATCCAGTGAGGGGCTGAGCATATCGGTCAGCAGTTCGATGATCCGATCTTGAAATTTCGGCAGCACGGTGGCGTAGTAAACCGTTTGTTCTTCGGTCGTGTAGGCGTTG
>NZ_JBFHFD010000796.1:0-3472 GCF_041583735.1 Novipirellula sp. | reverse complement strand
CCAATAAGTCGCTGGGACTCGTAGCCTCGTCCACTACATCCAACGCTCGGATCGTAGCCCCGTCCACTACCTTTAAAGCTGGCCGAGCTACGCTCATTCCAGTAAAGCTCTAGCGGCACGGCCCTAGCGCTACCGGAGGGTTCATGTCATTCGGGAAACATTTTGAAATGACGAAGTAATTTCCGAACGGTTCCTTAACCGCAAGGAAGTCGGCCGATTGACTCGGTTAAGTTGGCAAAGTTAACGGTATCTGTTTGAGTCGACTGGATTGAGATTTCAATTACAATTCGACGCTAAAAAACCGAATGGCAAGCTAGCTCCGGTGCGTTCGCACGCCACTTTCGAAGATCGCGATTAGAGCAACTAATCCTTTGGCACTACGGTCATCACGCCTGCGATGTCACGGAACAGCAAAATGACCTAATTGTCAGCATCCGCTGTGTGACACAACCGATCTTCCGCTTGAGTTCACTGAAACCAAGCCGGCCGTCGAGCCAATAGAAAAGTACGATCCCTTACAACTTCCCGCCAACGTCGCTCCAACGTCGCTTCAACGGGACAGGCGGGCAGCACGTAACTGGTGTGCTGGGGCTTTTTCTTGGTATCCCTTTTGTGCCTACGTATCGGAAATGTGCGTACTTGTTCGTTGCAGTCGTACTCGTATTATGTGCATGGAGACGGCCAAAGACACACAGTTTCAAACAGACAGGAGAAACAAAATGAAAGCGATGCTCATTCACGCCTATGGCGAAAACGCGACTTTTGAAGCAGCGGATGTTGCGAAACCCGACGTGAAATCTGGCCACGTGTTGGTCAAGATCGCCGCTTCGAGCGTGAACACGGTCGACACGATGATTCGCCACAGGGGGAAGGACTTACCTTTGTCGTCGGATACGCCAGCCCTTCTTGGGATCGACATCGCCGGAACGGTTGGCAGAGTGGCCCATGTCGCGCTGCAACTGGCAAAACACCGGAGTGTAGAAGACTACTCGACCGGTGAGGTTTAACCCATGATCCTTTCCCCTACCAAAGCTTAATCGTCCACAAGAAACGTGTAACCAAGTCAATGACCGAAAAGGGGGAACCCTGACCGGCATCGACATGCACCAGCGAGGCTGGGTGTTTGCGCAGCGCATTTGCCCCGAGCCAATCGTCCGCGGAAAGGAACGGCCACACGCTGGCCCGTTCATTTTCTTTCACTGATATTAATACTGCCGTCTTGCCCATATCTATTGAGATTCCCTATGAAAGTTCTAATTGTTCACGCTCACCATGAGCCAAAAAGTTTTTCGTCGTCGCTTGCAAAACGCGCTAAGGAGAAACTTCTTTCGCTCGGTCACGAAGTCACCTTCAGCGATCTGTACGCGTTGAAATTTGACCCCGTCTCGGACCGCCGCAACTTCACGACGACCAAGGACTCCGGTTATCTCAAGCAACAGGCCGAAGAAGTTCACGCAACCGAAAACGATGGGTTCGCTGCTGACGTGGAAGCTGAGATGCAAAAGCTCGAAGCTGCCGACGCAGTCATCTTCAGCTTTCCACTTTGGTGGTTTGGGATGCCTGCCATTTTGAAAGGTTGGGCCGACCGCGTTTTGGCAGCTGGGCGAATTTACGGTGGTCCCAAGCTGTTCGAAGGCGGCATTGGCGGAGGCATCAAGCGCGGTCTAGTCCTAATGACGACCGGCGGGGGTGAAGCGACGTATGGTGGCTGGGGAGTGAACCCAGCACTCGATCGAATGATGACACCTATTCAGCACGGCATTTTTTGGTTTAACGGGTTTCGTCCGCTGGATCCCTTCGTTGCCTGGTCACCCGCTCACATCGGCGATGAGGGCCGCCGAGAGCAATTGCAGGAACTTGACCGAAGGATGGAGTCGCTTTTCGATGAAACTCTGTTGACGCTCCCGCCGCTTGCGGATTTTCCTAGCTTTAGTGTCGATACGAAAAACCGATTTCAGGTGGTCGTTCGATTCGTCAAACCATTCGACGAGGAATTTCATCGACTGGTACCCGCCGAACACAAAATGATCGACGAATGGCGACGCGATGGACGGCTACTCGAGTTTACTCGTTCGGAAATGGACGATCCGAATCCGCGAGTCTTCATGACGTTGCGTGCGACCGACGCTGCGGAGGTCCAGGACTGGTTCGGACAACTGCCGTTAGCAGACTACCTTGAGACTGAAGTCACCAAGCTTCATAAGCCCGTATAGCGACACGTTGCAAGCGAAAAATATTGCATCTGGCACGAAAGACGCGTCGAAAGATGCGTAAGGTTGATGGCGGATTGCTACGTCTCAGTTTATCCAGCCATCATTTTTCAGAACTTGACATTTCCACGAGTGACTTTGATGCAACCCACGATCGATCCGTTTCCTTGACACCGAAGGCTGCCAACGAACATACTCTCGGGACTTAACAAGGTCGTCCTATCCGGTTGGTATAACGGATACTATCTTTGACGAATCTACCACTTTCATTCTGCATTGACCTGTTACAGGAAACATAGAAAGAGAACTCTGAATGCCTCAAAGACGAATGGATCTGTACTTCCCCAATTTGAACGCCGCTTGCGAGGACGTTCGTCACTTGCGTCAAGTTGGCAATGAGTTGACCGGGCAATGGAGTCTTGCCCAGATTCTCGACCACCTGAATCTTTCGTTGCAGATGACGCTCACCGGTGCTGAGTTCACGTTCCCTGTTCTTTTGCGGCCACTGTTTCGAGTGATGTTCAGCCGCACGTTGCGTGTTGGGAAGCCGTCGAAATTGCGTGGAAAGGCTCCAAAGGAGATTCAGCCCTCCGCAGATCTTGATGAAGATTCCTGTGCAAATCGCTTTTATGAACTTTGCGATACCCTAATGCAGCCCGACACCAAATTCGTTGAGACCTATCCGATGCTCGGGCGGTTAAACCGGGGACAGTGGCTTCAATTGCAACAGTGGCATTGCGCTCATCATTTGAGTTTTGCAGTGCCCCACGTATCTCGATCAAACATCGTCTACGAGTCCCAGCGACTTAGTGGCACGACGGGACTCGTAGCCTCGTCCACTACAGAGAAAACACTTCACCCGCGTGATTTGTAATAAGACTCGATTGACGAAGTTATTTCTGAACAGTGCCTTAACGCAGGACTTGCCCAGCAAACACGCGGCGTTCCCCGAACGCAGAATCGTACAACCCCAGCAATATGTTTTTTTTGCTGACTACACGTTTGGCAAATCAATATGTCCACCATGAGCATTTGCCAACCAAATTACTTGACCTGAGATTCTGGTTCTCCGATACTCGGTGATTCCCCAAGCGGAGATAAGTTCTCGTCGCACAGGCGATAAAACTTGCTGTGTCATTGGCCCGACCAGCGACAACACTCATGGGATCAACTTAGCACCTCGACAACCGAAGATAATTACCTCGCACCCCGATTGGAAATTAGTATTCGATGAATTGGCCTTGGCGGTCCAACGTGGTATG
>NZ_JBFHFD010000795.1:0-3480 GCF_041583735.1 Novipirellula sp. | reverse complement strand
GAGATTACCGTACTCGACTGCGGCGATCCAAGCGATCGCGACCCCGAGGGTGGCAAAACGCATTGGAACGAGTGCCGTGGTGAGTCGATACAGCCCGATGGCAATCAAGGTCCAACCGGCAAAGCGGCCGATCCACGCGGTGGCCTCGAGTGACAGGAATAGCGTCGGCCACCCAAACACAAAATAGAACGTCGTGTGTGCCTTGCCTGACGCCGTGAACAAATCGTTGACGCACCAATCGGGCTGCCAGAAATTTTTTGCCTTCACCAAATAGTGAGCTTCGTTCACCATCGGAGGCGCGTCGGCGGCGTAGATAAAGAACAACGCGACGACCGCGATCACTTCGAGTGCTGCCCACCCCATCGACCGTTGGCTCTTGACCGCTAGCGGGTGCTGGATCGGTTGTTCCGCAGCCGAAGTCTCCTGACTCGCCGACTCGTCATCCTCTGGCATGAAATCCGCTACCTCAAAATCAGGTGATACAAAAACAGAATCCTTCGCGTTCTTCCAGCGGCTTCAAACTTCTAGCGGCTACAAAGATCGGCAGCCATGCGGATCGCCGACATCATACTGGCGTGATTGGCGACCCCTTTCCAGGCCAAATCCATTGCGGTGCCGTGGTCGACACTGGTTCGCACGATGGGAAGCCCCAATGTGACGTTGACTGCATCGTCAAACGCAAGGGCCTTTAGTGGGATCAGGCCTTGGTCATGATACATGCAAACATAGACATTGAAATTGCTTCGCATTGCCGGAGTGAACGCGGTATCGGGTGGCAAAGGGCCGACCACATCGTGACCTTCCCGCCGCGCTCGATCAATCGCCGGTTGAATGATCCGTGCTTCTTCGCCATGGCTGAACAATCCATTCTCGCCCGCGTGCGGATTCAGCCCACACACCGCAATTCGCGGCGGTCGCTTCAATCGCCGCTGCAATGCGTCGGCTGCCATTCGGATCGCTCGCAAAATTCCCTCGGTCGTCAGCGTTGTGGGCACGTCAGCTAGCGGGATATGGATCGTCGCCAGCACACACGAGATCGAATCGCTGGTCAACATCATCGAGAAATCATCGGTCCCGGTTCGCGACGCCAGTAATTCGGTATGGCCAGGGAACTCGATCCCCGCGTCGTGCCAAGCTTCCTTTTGGATCGGCCCGGTCACGATTGCAGCGGTTTGCTGATTCAGCGTCGAATCGATCGCCGCGCAAACCGCTGCAAACGACGCTCGACCGGTGTCGGCACTGAATTGCCCGGGGATCAGGGCGTCGATGTTGGCAAGCGGAAGGTCCACGACCGCGGGGATCGGCAAACCGAGCTGATTCGCCACTCGTTCGAGCACCGCTTGGGGGCCGTACAGAATCGGCGTGCAAAATTCGGTGATTTTCGCCGAGGAGACGCATTTCAGGACAATTTCGGGCCCAATTCCGGCCACGTCACCGACAGTAATGGCGATTTTCGGGTGGGGTGTCGGTACGTCGTCGGACATTGATCTAGCGTAAAAAAGTTGGATTCGTTGAGATAAGAGAGACTGTCGCACTTTACAATTGAGCCGTACGACTAGAAACGCAGCTTAGCTGATTTCTATCCCTTTCTAAAATGACCGGTATGTTCTCTCGAAAAACCTTTTTTTCGCTTTCTGGATTGCTGCTGGTCATCGCAAGTGCAGTCGCGGATCGTCGTGCCGTGGTGGCTGCCGATATTTTGGCCGTCTGTCCCCCCACCTATCGAGCCGAACTGCGGCACTGGATCGACCATCGCCAACGCGACGGATTGAGTGTATCGATTATTGATAACCATCCCGATGCCAAATTGCTGCAAGCGGCAATCCAGGCCTCGGCCGATCCGAGCACCCGGTATGTCGTGTTGGTCGGAGACGCCCCGTCGATTGGAACGACCTGTAATCCACTGCTTGAAATTCCGACCACCTATTCAGCGACCACGGTGACCGCCAAATATGGTTCCACCCCGACGTTGTCGAGCGACATGCCGTTTGGCGATTTCGATGGCGACGGAATTCCCGAGGCGGTTGTCGGTCGGTTTCCTGTCAAAGCAGAAACGCAATTACAATCGTTTGTCGAGCGGATCATCCGCTATGAACAAAATGCGGACTTTGGTTCTTGGCGAGGCAATGTGCAACTGGTCGGAGGCATCGGGGGCTTCGGCGGAATGATCGACACGGCCATTGAATCGGTGACCCGCACGATTGTGACCGGAGTCCTGCCTGCGGAAACTCGCACTACCGTGGCCTACGCCAGTCCCAATCACCGCTTTTTTCCCAAAACTAAATCGTTTACCGAAGCGGTGATCGAAAATTACAACCGCGGAGCTCGGTTTTGGGTCTATGCCGGTCACGGCCAAGTGACTCATTTGGACCGCGTCCCGGCGAATGCCCAAGGGCAACCGGTGCTCGATTGCGACAGCATCGGACAACTGAACTGTGTCGGTGCGTGTTCGCCGATCGCATTGCTGTTGGCATGTTACACCGGAGCGATTGACGCACCCCAGGATTGTTTTGCCGAGCGAATGCTGTTGGCCGACGGAGGCCCGATCGCGGTGATCGCGGGAACGCGAGTGACGATGCCCTACGGAAACGCCACCGCCGCAATCGGATTGATCGACGGCGTTTATCATCAGAAAGAAGCTCGACTGGGCGATGCGTGGCTGAAAACGCTGGTCGAGATGCAGCGGGATTCGACGACCGACCGATCGACCACGCGAATGATGATCGATTCGCTCGCCACCATGATTAGCCCCGCAGGCACCAACCTCGTCGATGAACGCCGCGAACATGTCCGGCTATACAACTTGTTGGGGGACCCGACGCTGCGTTTGCATCCTCCCGAATCGCTCGATATCCAAGTCAAACCGGGCTACAACCCTGGTGAAACGATCACAATCGAGTCCACTTGTTCGATTGACGGCGAGTTGACGATGACGCTCGATCGGCCGCTGGGATCGTCTTCGGGTGACGACGATCCGAACCAAACCTCGATTGCTTCGATCACGCAACCGGTCACGGCGAACCAGCCCCATCAATGCGTGTTTGTGCTGCCGACCGACGTCAGCGGTCCGTTGACGGTGCGTTGTTTGGTTGCCGGTGAGCAGACATGGGCCACTGCGTCGGCATCCACCATCGTTCGCCAGCCCGCGAAACGCTAAGCCGCTTGCCCGGCTGCTTAGGTTTGCAGAGGGAAAATCGGATTTCACCTCCCTGTGGGGAGGTCAGAGTCGGCGGCAGCCGGCTCTGGGTGGGGCTCGTGGCGTTAGTCGGTGGACGTTACAAGAAAGAAGTGACCACCCTCCCCGGAAAACTCGCTGAAGGCTCGTTTCCCGACCCTCCTGACGCAAGCTGGCAGGGTAAATCGTGGGTGTGCCTGCATTATCGACACATCCTTGCCAATCTTCTAAAGTTCAGGATGAGTGAACGCCCGTCCCGTTTGATCGCCTTGCTCTCCCTTCGAAGACTTGCTCTCCCATCGAAG
>NZ_JBFHFD010000794.1:0-3486 GCF_041583735.1 Novipirellula sp. | reverse complement strand
CGGACAAGACGATGAAAGATATTGATGGCGACACCGCCGAAGTCTTTGCCCGCAACAATAGCCACTTTGAAATCGCGGATTTGTTAGCGGACAAAGACGAAGAAAAAAACAAAGAGGAAACGAAGTCGGAATAGGCTACGCCAAAAATCGACGCGAGTTTCGTTACTCTGCCGATTTTACTTCTGCCGACTCGCCCTCTTGCTTCTCTTCTTCATCACTCTTCTGTAACGTCGGATCCTCGATCGAAGCCAATTCGACTTGCAGCGTCATTTCTTTACCCGCTCGAGAGATTTTGACATTCTGCATCGAACCAATCGGTTTTCGCTCGATGATCTCTCGCAAGTTGCTTGGATTGAGCACTCGTTCCCCGGCAAATTCGAGAATCACGTCCATCGGTTTTAATCCCGCACGTGCTCCCGCCGATCCCGCGATCACTTGATGGACCAAGATCCCCAGCCCCACCGGAAGGTTGACCTTTTTGGCTACTTTGGTATTAAGTTCAGCCAAACTAATCCCCAATGCGGCACGTCGAACGCGTCCATGTGCGGCAAGTTCATCGGCGATCCATTTCGCTTGATTGATGGGGATGGCAAAACCGATGCCTTGATAGCCCCCATTGCGTGTTGCGATGGCCGTGTTAATTGCGATCATCTTTCCATCCAAATCGACAAGCGGCCCGCCCGAGTTGCCTGGATTGATTGCAGCATCGGTTTGCAACAACCGACCACGGCGGATGCGGGGCAGTTTCCGATTTTTGGCGCTAACAATCCCCGCGCTGACAGTCGCTTCTAATTTGAAAGGGCTGCCGATCGCGAGTACCCAGTCGCCGATATCCATTTGATCCGAATCCCCCAGCGTAGCCACATCAAACGGCTTGTCTCGCTCGATTCGCACAATCGCCACATCGCTGTCGGGATCCCCATGCACCTCGGCGGCTTCGATCTCCGTTTCGTCGGCAAGTTGGACCACTACCTTTTTGGCACCGGCGATGACATGGTTATTGGTAATGATCAATCCGGTTTTGCTGAGGATCACGCCAGAACCTAGACCGGTCAACGGAATGGCATCACCATTGACGTTTTCTTCCGCTGGCGGGGTCGGGCCTGGACGCTCCGTTTCGCTCTCGCCATCCGTCGTTTCGACGTTTTGTCCATAGGCAAACACGGTAACAACCGAAGGGGTTGCACGACGCGCGGCAACACGAAATGCCTTGGATAACGCCCGCGGTCCGGCTTGAATTTCGCTCATCGATTCCGCGTTCTCGGTCGCAGCAGAGACATCATCGGCGCGCAGGGGATTCGCTAGAGATGCAAACACACAGCCGAGAAAGACGAGAGATGCAAGTCGATGTTTCATTGCGTTTCTTTTTAACTTTTGTGAGGTAAAATCGGACTTTCAAGCAGGTTGCTCGCAATCTACCGATGAAGCAGCGGTTGTTTAGTGAGCCGACGGCGTGAGCGGGTTGTCAGTTTGGTGAGCCGTGACGCGTGAGCGGCCGGGTGCCACGCATTACCCGGTGCCTTACGGCCCGCGGCTCACATCATTTTGCCTTGCTTCGATCGTAAAAACGAGAGTGGCAACCCCAATCTGCGGGTGCCAAATCGTTCTCCGTTGATCGATTGTCTTTGCCTTTGCAGACGATACGCGGATCGAAACGAAGCCGCCAGTATCACGCACCCGGCGGATCGTCTATCGTCACTATAGCGGTTTGCAATCTTTTTCGTCACCAAGAAGGTTTTTGGCAATGCTACCAGCAACGATATTGGCAAAAAAACGTGACGGTCATGAGTTGACCGAAGGCGAGATCCATTTCTTGGTGGATGGATTTTGTAGCGACAAGGTGGCCGATTATCAGATGGCCGCGTTCGCAATGGCGATCTGTATCAACGGCATGTTGCCTGGCGAGATCAGTGCCCTGACCGGGGCGATGGTGCGCAGCGGTGACAAGCTACCGCGATGCAGTGACCGGCCACGCGTCGATAAGCACAGCACGGGGGGGCTCGGCGACAAAGTCTCGCTGATCCTCGCGCCGCTGCTGGCGACTTGTGACGTCGACGTGCCCATGATCAGCGGACGGGGACTCGGTTTGACCGGAGGCACGTTGGACAAGTTGGAATCCATCGAAGGTTTCAAAACGCAACTGACGATCGACGAATCGACCAAACTGCTTCGCAAACTGGGCGTCTTCATTATCGGAGCCAATGCAAAAATCGCTCCCGCCGATCAACGTCTGTACTCGCTGCGTGATGTCACCGGCACGGTGGAATCGGTGGCCTTGATCACGGCCAGCATCCTCAGCAAAAAGCTTGCCGCACGACTGGACGCCTTGGTGATGGACGTCAAAGTCGGTTCAGGCGGGTTCATGAAAACACTCGATCAAGCTCGTGAGCTGGCTCAATCGTTAATTCGTGTCGGTGCCCAATCCGAATTGCCGATCACCGCCATCCTTTCGGACATGGACCAACCACTCGGCGCAGCGATCGGCAACGCAATCGAAGTCAACGAAGCGGTCGATGTGCTGCAAGGCATTGGCCCGCCGGAAGTCCGCGAGTTAACGCTACAGCTCGGTGCAAACTTGTTATCCGCTTCACTCGAAGGGATGTCACGCGATGACGCGATCACAAAATTGACCAACCACCTCGACTCGGGGATCGCGATGGAACGTTTCGAACAGATGGTGGTGGCACAGGGAGGCCGTCCCGATTTCCCACGTCCAATCGGAAGCGAGTTGATGATCGAAAGTCCCGCCGATGGCTGGATTGAAAAAGTCGATTGTGAATTGCTGGGGAAAGCGGTGGTCGAACTTGGCGGCGGTCGGCGGCAGAAAAAGGACCGCATCGATCCAAGTGTCGGGCTGCAAGTCCATTGCCGCGTCGGACAACGTGTCAAGCGGGGCACGCCGATCATCAGCCTGCATTGTGACAAACGTCTGCATGACGAGTACCGAAGCCCATTGCAGAACGCGGTCACCGTTTCGGATCAAAGCGTCAAATGTGCCCCGCTGATCATCGACCAGCTGGGCTAAACATCCGGTCCGAGATCGGCCAAGCGAAGGACGAAAAACGGGGAAAAAAAAGGGGGCGTTCACCGAAACGACATTCCTGTCTTCGACGACCGTCCCCCTTTGTTAGTTCTCGTCGCTGGACCTCGCGTTATGCGAACGTCGAACGAAGGAATGCCGGTTTAAAAGTCGCTGCCAATCACTTCCTTGCTGGCACGTGTTCCGAGTGATCCCCACAATCCGTAGGGGCTTTGCTGGCCCGGAGCCGCGTTGCCAGTGCCACCCAAACGAACCATGGCTCCGCCGCCGCCTGTATTGCGACTGCTTCCCGCCTCGATCGAATCGGTGATAAACTTGACCGCTCCGTCGCCCATTAGAATGTGGCAACCACCTTGGTGGCGGCTACTCGGCGTCGCCACCATTTCCTTGAAATGGTTCTCGGCCGCAGGCAACGTCGTGCCGAAAGTTGCTTGAGTGGGCGCAGG
>NZ_JBFHFD010000793.1:0-3491 GCF_041583735.1 Novipirellula sp. | reverse complement strand
GCCACATGATGGGACTTTCAAGGTTCGCATTACCGACACGCGAGGCGAGGGGGGCGAAGTATTTCAATATCGGCTTGGTGTCCGCGCCGCGACGCCGAGTTTCCGCCCCTCGATCACTCAACTGAAAGGCCCCATTTTTAAAGGCACGGGACGCGAGTTTATCGTTCGAGTGGATCGCATCGACGGCTTTGATGGCCCTGTTACGTTTACCCTCGACGGTTTACCGAAATCGGTTGTCTCGAACTCACCCATCGTGATTGAATCCGGTCAACGATCGGCGGTTGGAACATTGTGGGTTCCCGAAATCATATCGGACGAAGACGTGGCCCAGTGGCAAGGCGAGATTAACGTCAATGTTGTCGCAACGGCGGACGTATTGGGGCGACATGTCGAACGCCAGGCGGGTCAATTAAGCAAAATCAAGCTTGCCGACGCTCCTAGTGTGATTCCCAGTTTGCATCCTCTGGATCATGATGTGGCGGAAGATGAAACTTGGGTTTTGCAGGTCCGTCGTGGTGAAACCGTTTCAGCTCGTGTGCGGCTGAGACGCAAAGCCGGTTTTGACAACGAAGTCTCTTTTGGCAAAGAAGACTCGGGGCGAAATGCGACTCAAGGCGTTTATGTTGACAACATCGGGCTGAATGGTTTGTTGATTTTGGCGGGCAGCAACGAACGAGAGTTCTTTCTGACTGCGGATCCCACCTCGGTGCCCGGACGCCGCACGTTCTTCTTGAACGCCAATGCCAATGGAGGCGTGACCACCCACCCGATCATCGTCGAAGTTTTACCGTAAAATACCGGCCACGTTTGGCCGCACTCCCTCCCCTTTCCCTATCTCTCCAGTAACTAGGTTTGTTCATGCTCGTTCGGTTTTCTCGATTTGCATCTTTGCTTTTCTTCTCGCTTGTCGCCACGATATCGCTTGCTCAAGAAAGCAAGCCTAATGTGGTCATGATTCTGTCGGACGACCAAGCATGGGGCGACTATTCGTTCATGGGGCACGATGCGATTCAGACTCCACATTTGGATCAACTCGCTCGCGAAAGTTTGACGTTCACTCGTGGCTATGTGCCGAACAGTCTGTGTCGTCCGTCGCTTTCGACGATCATCACGGGGCTGTATCCGCACCAACATGGTGTCGTTGGCAATGACCCGCCGTGGGAAGGAATGAGCGAGGGCCGAAAACGTCCTAACCATACGCAACCTGAATACGTCAAGAACCGCGAAGCCTATCTGTCGCATATCGACAACATGAAAACGCTTCCCGATTACTTGGCACCGCTGGGGTATCGATCGCTGCAAACCGGCAAATGGTGGGAAGGCAACTACAAGCGTGGTGGATTCAGCGAAGGAATGACGCAGGGCGATTTCACCAAAGATGGACGACATGGTGACAAGGGATTGCAAATCGGACGCACCGGCATGGAACCAATCGATTCGTTTCTTGACAGCTGCAAAGAAAACGACGACCCGTTCTTTGTTTGGTACGCTCCGTTTTTGCCACATACACCCCACAACCCACCGCAGCGGATTTTGGACAAGTACACCTCCAAAACCGACTCGTTGCCAATGGCCAAGTACTGGGCGATGTGTGAGTGGTTTGACGAAACGTGTGGTCAGTTGTTTGCGTCGCTCGACGAGCGTGGGCTCGCCGAAAATACAATCGTGATCTACGTGACCGATAACGGGTGGATCAACGAACTGAGTGCGAGCCGCTATGCACCTCGCAGCAAACGAAGTCCTAACGAAGGCGGCACGCGAACTCCGATCATGATCAAATGGCCAGGCCACGTCACGTCACAAATGGACAAAGAAACGTTGGCTTCTTCGATCGACCTCGTGCCCACCGTGTTGGCGGCAGTCGGAGTTGAAACTGACCGAAATCTGCCGGGCATCAACTTGTTGGACAAGAGCAAACGCGAGTCACGCGATGCACTCTTTGGTGAAATCTTTGAGCACGACATTCAATCGCTGGACGATCCGGCCGCGAGTTTGCGTTACCGCTGGATGATCCAAGGCGATTGGAAGCTGATTTTGCCTTCGAGTCGAATGCAGGGCGAAAAGCCAGAGCTATATAACCTCAAACAAGATCCGCACGAGAACCGCGAATTCGCTGCCGAGCATCCCCAGAGGGTCAAATCGATGACCGATGCGATCAACGCATGGTGGGACGCCGAGTAGTTCAGCAGGTGTAATACCTTTTATTTCTAGGTTTGCTCAGGCATTTCTGGCACCTCTCCCAAACGCAGGAGACTGCTGAATTAGTCGGGGGCCATGGAGATGCGTAGAATGAAAGTGTGTCGATTCTTTTCTTGAGGGTAAAAAGATGCTGGCGCCTTGGACTGACAAGTTCTACAAGATTCCTGACTCTGACCTTGCGATCTACAATAGAGTGCTTCCGACGGAGTCACCGCTGCTGGATGCCCTCGAATTGATCGACTGGACCGCTCTGGATGCCCAGGTCCGTTCGTTTTACTGTGAAAAGTATGGACAGCCTGCGATCCTTCCGCTGATCATGCTCAAGCTGGAATTCCTTAGCTTTTTCTATCGGCTGTCCGACGCGAAGGTGATCGAACGTTGTCAAACCGATCTGCTTTTCCGCTGGTTCCTGCAGGTCCCGATCTGCTCCCCGTTGCCAAACTCCTCCTCGTTGACCCGATTTCGGGGGCGGTTGGGAGCCGAAGGGTTTAAAAGGGTCTTCAATCAACTCATCAGCGCGGCTCGCGCGCAAGACTTGCTCAAAGATCGGCTACGGCTCAAAGACGCTAGTCATGTCTTGGCCAATGTCGCCATTCCCACCACGCTCAATTTGTTGGCTCAACTGCGAAACAGGATGCTGGACATCGTCCGGCAAATTGATCCGCAATCCGCCATCGGGTTCGAAATTAAAGCGGAGCAGGTTCGCCTTGAAACCGCTCAGGCTGAAGTGGAGGTTAAACTGCAATCTCGGTTGGAACTCGTCATCGATATCCTGAAATGGTTGCAAGAGCAACCGCCCGAACCCCCATCGCCAAAATGCGGTTCGCTGTGGAAGAAACTTGCGGCGATTCGCCATTTGGCGGAAAAGATCGTCCGGGATTGCCAGCAGCCTGGTCAAGGTGACCGCACGCTCAGCGTGGTTGACTCCGATGCTAGGCGTGGTATGCATGGCAATTTTTACGAAGGCTATATGGTCGACGTGATGATGGATGCTGAGAGTCAATTAATCACCGAGGTGGAAGTGATTCCTGCCAACGGCGCAGAGGCCAACGACACCATCCACTTGATCGAGATGGAACAGCAAACTCATGGCAACCAGATCGAACAGATATCAATTGATGGCTGCGGTTTTAATGGGTCAATGCTTCGCACTCTTGAAGATCCTGCAGGCTTGGCTGTCGAAGTCATAACGCCGCCAGCGGCACGCGAAAAAACAATCGGCTTTGCTGCGAGTGAGTTTCAATTGAATGAGGACAAAACACGAGTGACTTGCCCCGGTGGCCAAGTCTCAG
>NZ_JBFHFD010000792.1:0-3502 GCF_041583735.1 Novipirellula sp. | reverse complement strand
GATCCCGCATTTTTTAGGCTGGCCATTGCTGCCGTCGGCAACGGCAATGACATCAGCCCCGCGATCTAATAGGCCCGCGATCTAATAGGCCCGCGACTCATCAGATCGGCGACTCATCCGATCGGCGGCGTGCGGTCCGCTCGAGCTTGGCTTGCTATTGGTGAATCGGAGTGAAGGTGATTGACTTCAAGCTTCCGGTTTTCACGTTGCCGTCCAGACACGAAGCCGAGACGGTGTAGCGGCCAGCCTTCGGAAAGTTCAGCCAACCGATCGGGAAACTTTGGTAGATGTGCGATGCATTTTGCTGGTTCTGGATCGACTGGCCGCCTTCGATCGTGACGCCCCAAACCAATCGTCCTTCGCCGGCATAGCTCAGTGCGACTTGATAGTCCCCTGGGACGACCACATCGATCTCCCAGCTTGCTTTGCCTGTGGCTTCCTCGTCGCCGGTTGGCCAATCGGTGACCTCGATCACATGTTTCCACTCGCCGAATTTTTCCATCCAGCGTTTGTAGTTCTGGGTGGCGCCAGATACCGAGGCAAATTCGGCTAGGATCTCCGTTGCGACTTCGGGATCGAGGCCCCAGGTTGGATCGGCCTCAGGCTCGCCCGCCAAATCCAGTTCGATCACCGAGACGAGATCCTCCGGAGCACATTGGGGGAGCGAAAAGCGAGTCCAGGTGCCGACCGATTCGAATTCAACCGGATTCGCATCATCGCCAGCGAGCAATTTGGCCGAGCGGATCTCGGTTTGTAACCCTGGCAAATACAGCTGGCCGCTCGCAGGCCACTTGAACACCGACAAAAACATTCGGTTGCCCTTCACGGTGACGTCGCCCCACGGCAGTGCATGTTGCCATGGCGAGGCTTCCGTCGCGTACACCACCTGAGGATGACGTTTGATCCAATCGCCGGAACTTCGCAGCGAGGCCGCTGCACGCTCAGGAACCGAGCCGTCGCCGCGTGGGCCGATGTTCAACATGTACGTTCCACCGCGAGCCACACATGCGATCAGCCGATGCAGGATTTCTTCGGGCGTTTTCCAGTTCTCGTCGTACCAAGCATAGCCCCACGAATCATTGGTCGTGTCGACGGCTTCCCAAAGCCCTTCGACGTTGCGGTGAGGCACTTCCATGTCACCCAAGGATTGGTAATCCCCTAGGTTGTGCCCGGCACGCCCAGAGACCAACGCCTTGGGTTGATTTTCTCGTACAACATCGACCAATTCCTGGACGTATTTCTTGGGCATGTTGCCGGGGGTATCGAACCAGACCAATACGATCGGGCCGTACTCGCTGGTGATCTCTTTAACTTGCGGCAAACATTTCTTTTGAAAGTAATCGTCAAAGGTGGCTGGGGTTCCCTGTGAATCTTGCTTAGGACCATTGCCGCCGCCGGGGAACGTCCAATCTTGGTTGTGCGAGTAATAAAAACCAAACCCCAGCCCCTGTTTTTGGCATGCTTCGGCCAACTCTTTCATCGGGTCCAATTTGATCGGCGATGCATCGCCGATGTTGAACTTGTTGGCTTTGGAATGATACATCGCAAAGCCATCATGATGCTTCGCAGTGATGATGATGTACTTCATTCCTGCGTCCTTGGCGAGCTGAGCGATTGCCATCGCGTCGAACTTGACCGGGTTGAATGTTTTTGCCAATTCGCGGTATCGCGGGATCGGAATTCCCGCCATACGTGGATTCATGATCCATTCGCCGATACCGTAATAGGTTTTGCCATCGACCTTGTTGGCCAATTGAGAGTAGATCCCCCAGTGGATGAACATCGCGTAATTGCCATCGGCAAAAAGTTGTCCTCGCTCTGCGTCATCGGCGCGAAGTTTGACGATCGACTCGCCCCACATCTTGTCCATCTCTTGTGATTTCGCAGGCGAAGTATGCATCAGTGTGAATACCGTCAACAGACAGCAAATCGTGTTCTTTAAGGTCATTCAATCAGCTCTTGGGGAGGCGTTTGGTGTCGATTCGAACTGCTACGTCTGCGTCAACTGTACCGCTATTTGTGGAGTCTCTCGCAGCCGTAACTCGAAAAAGGTTACCTGCTGACGCCACCGTTTCGTATCGTGTATTCACAGGATACGGCCTCTGGGAAGCAAAGCCGGGCTCAAACGCCATTGCCGATTTGGTGTTCGACGATCCCGCCAATCGCGGCTTGATGCTAAACGATTGTCGACGTCGCGTCCCCCATCGCTAGCGATGCCAGCGTCGCAATCGAACAAAACGAACGACGGGAATTGATCATGCGAAAAACCGTGCGTTTCTACTTGCGAAATTGATCGTATTCCGGGTTGACGTCAGCGTTCTTGAATACGGGTTTGTCCTTCCACAATTCGTAAGTCGCCTTTAATTGGATCACCGATTCAGGATATTGGCCTTGATCGTTGGTCTCTTCGATCCACTTGTCCAGAACATCACGGTGTTCGCGAAGGGCTTCGGCGTTCTGAGGATCGCCCGCTAGATTATTGATCTGATGCGGATCGTTGGCCATGTCGTACAATTCCTCCGATGGGCGGACGCCAAACCAATGTTGTTCTTGATAGTCATTTAGTTGGCCTGCTTGATGCAGACGTTTCAGATCAAGAACGTCTTTCTTTTGATCGCGATATTGCGCCTGCAACATCGGCCGTTCGGGATAGAAATTGCGAATGTAACGCAGTTGATCCGAGCGGACTGTGCGAATGCGGTCGATCGTGTAATCGCAGCGATCACGAGCCGAAATCACATATTCGACCGGTTCGTATTCGCTGCTAAACAGATCTTGGCCGTCAAGATAATCGGGCAGCGAAACACCCGCCAACGCCAACGTGGTCGCCGGAATATCGAGTGCCGTGATGATTTCGTTGCGGACCGTACCCGCTTTCATCGCCGGATGCTTGCCCTTGATCACAAGCGGAACATGGACGCCGCCTTCATAGCAGAATTGCTTGTGACGAAGGGAATGGTTGCTGCCGTGATCGGAAAAGAAGAACACAATCGTGTTTTCCATTTCACCATCGGCTTGCAATTGATCAAGGATCGCTTCGACCCGAGCGTCCGCACCGCGAGCGGCGTTGTAGTGCATCGTCCACGACTTGCGAAGCGCCGGGGTGTCTGGGAAATACGGTGTCAGCGGAACATCATCGTCCGCCAACACCTCTCCTTTGCGAGTGTATTTCGTGTTCGCTTTCCCGCCCTTGATTTCGATTTGACCGAACCACGGTTGGGATTTGTCTTGGCGAGCGTTCCATGTGTCTTCGGTGATCGACATTGTATGGCGGGCTGTGTTTCCCTGCCATCCGTTCATGCCGGCTTTGTAATCGTCTTTGCTGCCGGCGCTGTACAAGGCTCGACGATCGTAGTGGAAATTGTAGTCGTCTTTACCGCTGTTGAATGTAAAGTAGCCCGCTGCACGCATCAATTCCGGGATCGTCTTCATTCCTTCAGGAAGATGAATCTGAGTATCCGGCGGAACGATTTGTCCATCGGTGGTACGTCCGGACCGGTGT
>NZ_JBFHFD010000791.1:0-3526 GCF_041583735.1 Novipirellula sp. | reverse complement strand
GATCATCATGCTCTGCGGTTTGCAGGGAAGTGGTAAAACGACGACGTGTGGCAAGCTTTCGCAGCTGCTCAAAGAACAAGACATCAAGCCGATGCTGGTCGCGGCCGACTTGCAGCGTCCTGCGGCAATCGAGCAATTGCACGTCATTGGCCGCCAATTAGACATTCCGGTCTATAGCGAAGCCGACAACAAGGATCCGGTCAAGGTTTGTCAGAACGGGGTCGCCAAGGCAAAAGCCGAAGGGGCTCGCGTCGTCATCCTCGATACCGCCGGCCGCTTGGCGATCGATGATGAATTGATGGCCGAATTGGCCAAAATCGACAAAAAGGTCGGTCCCGACCAGGTTTATCTGGTCGTCGACGGGATGACCGGACAAGATGCGGTCAACAGTGCCGGGGCGTTCAATGACGCATTGGAGCTGGATGGCGTGATCATGACCAAGCTTGATGGTGACGCGCGTGGTGGTGCGTTGTTGTCGGTCAAGCATGTCACCGGAGTGCCGATCAAGTTTATCGGAACGGGCGAACACTTTGATGCGCTCGAGCCGTTTCGTCCCGAAGGGATGGCGAGCCGAATTTTGCAGATGGGCGATATCGTCGCCGCCGCTCGAGAAGCTCACCGGATTGTCGATGAAAGCGAACGCGAAGAGCTTGAGGCCAAGATGGCATCGGGCGATTTCACGCTCGATGACTTCAAAAACATGATGGAAAAGGTCGCCAAGCCCGGATTGATGGGCAAGATGATGGGCCTGATGCCTGGGATGGGCCAATTCAAAGAGATGATGGACAGCGACGAGGCTGCGGGCGGAATTCGCCAAACCATCGGCGCGATCAACAGCATGACGATGGAAGAGCGTCGGAATCCCAAGCTGATTGACGCTCATCGACGAACGCGGATCGCCAAAGGGGCCGGGGTTCAGTCGCCCGTGATCACCCAGTTGGTCAAGCAGTTCGAGATGATGAAGCCGCTGATGCAAGGCATGATGGGCCAAGGTGCCGGCGGACGGATGAAGATGATGCAGCAGATGCAGAGCAGTGGCATGCTGAACAATCCCGGCATGGGCGGGATGAAAGTCAAAAAAGGGACCGGCGAACGACTCTCGCCAGCCGAGAAAAAGAAGCGTAAGAAAGAACGCGACAAGATGTTGCGAAAGATGAAACGCAAAGGCTAGATTCCCGCACCAACAATTCAGATGAAGTAAGAAGATGCCAGTACGTTCTGGCACCGACCCGGCGTGGAAAAAGCATTTTCCACCCTAGGCAGTCTGACTAGAAGTGAAACCCTGTATCAATTGAGAAGCAGTTAATGGCAGTAAGAATTCGTATGAAGAAGATGGGCCGGACTCACCGCCCGTTTTTTCGTGTATGTGTCATGGATCAACGCAGTCCTCGTGACGGTCGTGTGATTGAAGAAGTTGGCTATTACGATCCAATGTGCCCCGAGACCGATGCACGGGTGACGCTGAAGTCAGACCGTATCGACCATTGGTTGAGCGTCGGTGCTCAGCCAAGCGAAGGCGTTGCGACCTTCATCAAAAAGTATGGCACCAACGGCAGCCATCTTGAAAAGCAAGAAGCTGCACGTGCGCGATTGGGCACGCGTAAGAACTACACGCCTGCTCCGGAAGCACCGAAGCCAGCGAAGAAGAAAGAAGAGCCTGCGGCCGAAGCACCCGCAGCCGAAGCTCCTGCGGCTGAAGAATCCGCGAGCGAGTGATAGAGGTCCTGCGCTATGCGACTGGACATCGTCACACTGTTCCCCGCGATTTTTGATGGCTACCTGACTCAGAGTCTGCTCGACAAAGCGATTCAGCGTGAATTGGTTCAAATCCACCGGCATAACCTGCGGGATTGGGCCGAAAACACGCCGCATCGCAAAGTCGATGACCGTCCCTTCGGGGGCGGACCAGGGATGCTGATCCAAGTCGAACCGACGGTAACGTGTGTCGACAGTGTCGAAGCGATGGATCCCCGACCGGCTCGGCGAATTTTGCTGACGCCTCAAGGGAAACGCTTTGATCAACGCATGGCAGAGGATTTTGCGACAAGTGAGCGTGTGTTAATGCTCTGTGGTCGCTACGAAGGATTTGACCAACGCGTGGTTGATATTTTGCAACCCGAAGAGGTCAGTATCGGTGACTTTGTCTTAAACGGAGGCGAAGTCGCGGCAATGGTAATCGTTGACGCAGTCGTCCGGCTTTTGCCAGGCGTGCTGGGTGACGAGAACAGCAGCATTGATGATTCGTTCAGCCGCGGAAATCGGTTGCTCGAGTTTCCTCAATACACCAGACCAAGAGAGTTCCGCGACCACGCGGTTCCCGACGTTCTTCTGAGCGGTGACCACAAGGCGATTGCCAAGTGGCGGGACCAGCAAAGCCTCGATCGAACTCAAAAACGGCGCAGCGATCTGCTGGGGCCGGATAACGAAAACAACTAAATCTTTTTGCGAAGAGAGCAATACAAATGAGTCAATCATCCATCATGGAGTTGGTCGAAAAGACCGCTCTGAAAGAGAACCCGCCACAATTCGAAATCGGCGATACCGTCGACGTGCACTTGAAGATTCTTGAAGGTGCAAAAGAGCGAATCCAAGTCTTCAGTGGCGTTGTGATCGGTCGCAGCGGCAGCGGTTCGACCGAAATGTTCATGGTTCGCCGCATCGTCGCGGGCCAGGGTGTGGAGCGTAAGTTCCCTGTCCACAGCCCTCGCATCGAAAAGGTCGAAGTCAAACGCAGTGGCGTGGTTCGCCGTGCGAAGCTGTACTTCCTTCGCGATCGCGTCGGTAAGGCAGTTCGCTTGAAAGAGCGTCGCCGCAGCTAAGCGTAGCATAGGCTTCCAGCCTGTCGAAACGTAGCATAGGCTTCCAGCCTGTGAGCAATGTGGGATAGGCTTCCAGCCTGTCATCGGCATCAAGTCTGCCCCCCACCCCGCAAATTTTAAACTTACGAAGCGATAGAGCGTCTAGAATGATGCTCTGTCGCTTTTTTCGTTTTCCGAGGGCTGCTGCGGTGCTGACGCTGCTGAATCGTCTGCGTGATCGCTATCTCGAATACCGTTACGGTGTGATCGATTTGTCCGCGCCAGTGGGCAAGCGGGGCGAGCAGGCGGCGGCACGGTTGCTGCGTCAAAAGCGATTGGTGGTGGTTGCCGAAAGCGAATCGGATCGCGGTGGCGAGATCGACTTGATCGCCGTAGACCCCAAGTCGCGAGTCGTCATCTTTGTCGAAGTCAAAACGCATTCGACAGCCAAACCAGGGCATCCGGCCGAGCGAGTGGACGAAGCAAAGCAGGGCCGGATCACGCGTGCGGCGCTGCGGTACTTGAAGCGAAAGAAGTTGCTCGGTTCGCGATGTCGCTTTGACGTCGTCGCAGTCTGGTGGCCCAGCGGATTGGCAGAGCCTGAGAAAATCGAGCATTACGAAGCCGCCTTTGAAGCCGCTGGCGATTTTCAGTTGTTTTAGTAGCCCCGACAACATCGGGGGGAAGTGACGCCGAATCACGTTTGACTGGTTATACTGCGGAGACAT
>NZ_JBFHFD010000790.1:0-3529 GCF_041583735.1 Novipirellula sp. | reverse complement strand
ACACTCACGCTCATCTTAATACCGAAGCCTTTGACGGAATCGTTGACGACGTGATCGCGCGAGCCAAACAGGCGGGCGTTGTGGGGATCAACGTGGTCGGGGTGGACGTAAAAACGAGCCGCCGCGCGTGCGAGCTTGCCGCAGAGTATCCGGATTACTTGTTCGCCACGATCGGGATCCAGCCCAACTCGGCCGCCGAAGCTGCCGATGGGGATTTTGCTTTGATTCAAGCGATGATCAACCAGGTTGGCGTGAAAGCGATCGGCGAAACGGGATTGGATTGTTATTGGGACGACACCCCACTGCCGTTACAACACGACTACTTTGATCGCCACATGCAGTTATGCCGTGACACGGGATTGCCGATGGTGATCCACATGCGTGAGAGTGGCGATTTGATTGTCGACCAATTGCGGCGGCAATCGTCCGTACCCGCAGGCATCATGCACTCGTTCACCGGCGATATCGCACTGGGAAAACAGTGCTTAGAGATGGGGCTGCACCTCAGCTTCGCAGGGATGGTCACGTTCAAAAAGAGTGACGAATTGCGAGCCGTTGCGGCAATCGTCCCCGACGACAAACTTCTCATTGAAACCGACGCCCCCTACCTCAGTCCTGAACCGCTGCGAGGCAAACGGCCCAACGAACCGGCTCGTGTGGCTCACACGCTTCGCTGTCTTGCCAATGTTCGAGGCGTATCCCCCGAGCGATTAGCAGCAATCACCACCGAAAACGCCCGCCGTTTGTTGGGATTGCCGGTTTAGTCCGAATCTTCCCGTAGGCCGAATCAAGTCGCTGCAAGCGCCGCCGATCCGGCATCGGACTGTCGCTCGGGTTTCCAAGGCGTCGGCGCGCTTCACCTCCCCGAAACTTGTTTTGGGGAGGTCAGAGCGAGCGGAGCAAGCTCTGGGTGGGGTCTCGTTGTGTTAGAGATTGCAACGTGCAAGTTCATTTCAACCAGCCCTCCCCGGCCGCTACCGCGGCCGACCCTGCCGCGGGGGAGGGTGAGTTTTAGGATACGGGAACTTCGCTATCGCTACACTCCGGCCTACGGGGCGCTACGGCGCCGGGTACTTCACTGCGTTTTGGATCATTTTTGCTCGCAGCGTCTCGCTTAAATCGATCTCCATCGCATTGGCGATCGCGATCACGTAAGCCAAGCAGTCCGCGAGTTCTTCGCCCGCTTCGTGCTTGCGTTTCTCGTCTAGCTTGACTTTGGCTCCTTCTTCGAGCGTTAGCCACTGGAAATGCTCCATCAACTCGGCCGCTTCGATCGCCAGCGACATCGACAAATTTTTTGGGTTATGGAATGAGTGCCAGTCCCGCTCGGCGACAAATTTCTCGACGAGGATTCGCAGTTCGTTGACCGTGGTTGTTTCATCGCTCATGGTTCACACTCTACAATCTTGACATGGATGATCCGCCGAACCCAGTGCCGCCGCCTCACTCCGATACGCAACCGAATTTCGAGGTGCCACCACGTCGAAACGGAAACGCATCCCGGCAGTGGAGTCTGCGTGAGTTTTGGGGGCTGGTTACGATCGTGATGTTGGTGGTCGCATTTGTCGTCACGCTGCAGCGTTTGCGGCGAGCCGAGTTGGAACTGGATCGATTACGCCGCGAGCATGGCTATTTGGAACCCACTACGGAGAGCGAAATTGCCGCTTCGCGTGCACCGTCGGACCAACCGCTAACCTATCGAGCCCGCGTGCGTGTTCCCGACCAGCCTCGTTATCGCGTGTGTTATAGCACATTGTGGCCCAAGGACTCGTCGGCTCCGGATTGGTTTGCCGCCGTCGACCTGCCGCCCGGCGAGTCGGTCGTGACGGTGAAAATTGGCTCCGATCCGCGAGACTCGCGGTGGAAGATCACTGCGACGGTACAGAGTGACCGCGGGACCAAGCGTTTGGCGACGGTCTTGCCCACAGAGCATGTCACGATTTTTCGCGGCACGCATGACGCGCTGCGGTCGGGAATCGGCAAAGAGACGGTGCGAAAAGGAAAGAAGGGGTCGATCCGCCTGATCGACGACCGCTGGCTCGTCGGCAACGCGGGTGTGATGCTTTACGGTGATAAACCGCCGGCGGAAAACCAAATCGGTGTGTTTGCCGAGTTACAGCCTGATCAAGGCCCTCTCTAAGGAATCGGCGTTTTACTGTATCTTCTAGCCTTGTTCCCTCGTTTCCCCCTTTGTTTTTGTAGTTCCATCGATGGCGAAAGATTTCCTAAAAGGTGCCGCGGACGAATATGACGTGGTCGTGATTGGCAGCGGATTAGCCGGAATGACCTCCGCCAATATCCTCGGCCGCGCCGGCCATCGCGTCCTGTTGTTGGAACAACACTACAAACTTGGTGGGCTCGCGACTTGGTTCCTACGTCCCGGCGGCCATATCTTCGACGTGTCGCTGCACGGGTTTCCCCACGGCATGATCAAATCGTGTCGCCGCTATTGGAACCGAGACATTGCCGATCGCATTGTCCAATTGAAAAACATTCGCTTTGACAATCCTCAGTTCTCGCTCACGACTAGCTTCAATCGCGAAGACTTTACTCGTTTGCTGACTTCCGATTTCGGAATCGCTCCGGATACGGTCAACGAGTTCTTTGATACCGCCCGAGGCATGAACTTTTACGACGATCAACAGATCACCACTCGGCAACTGTTCGATCGTTTCTTTCCCGGTCGTGATGACGTGGTGCGGTTGTTGATGGAACCGATCACTTACGCCAACGGTTCGACACTCGAAGACCCCGCGATCACTTACGGAATCGTGTTCAGTAACTTCATGAGCAAGGGCGTGTTCATCTACGAAGGGGGTACCGAAGACCTTGTCGCTCGGATGAAGAAAGAACTCGAATCGAACAATGTCGACATTCGCATCCGCTGTGGTGTCGACAAAATCAATGTCAAAGACGGCAGTGTCAATTCAGTCGAAGTCAACGGTCGCACCATTCGCTGTCGCGCCGTCGTCAGCAACGCAAACCTGAAAACGACGGTGCTCAAAATGCTCGGCAGCGACGTGCTGGATAAAGACTATGTCGAGCGAGCCGGCGCGGTACGGCTGAATAACAGCAGCACGCAAGTCTATATGGCGCTGAAAGAAGGGGAGGAAATTGATGAGTCCGGCGGCGATTTGTTCTTCACCAGCACGGCAAAGGAATTTCGCACCGACTTGTTGTTGAGCCGCGATATCACCAGCCGCACGTTCAGTTTCTATTACCCTCGCACGCGGCCCGAGAAAAAGAAGGATCGTTATGCGATCGTCAGCAGCACCAATGCAAACTGGTCGGATTGGGCCGATCTGAGCGACGAGGACTACGAAGCAAGTAAAAAAGACTTGGTCGAAACGACGATCGATGCGTTGGAAAAATACATTCCAGGGATTCGCAACAAAATCGATCGCGCCGAAGCTGCAACGCCGCGAACGTTCAATCACTACACGCGTCACGAGCTGGGGGCCAGCTTTGGAACGAAGTTTGAAGGGCTTGGCGTCAGCCGCGAACTGCCTCAGCAAGTCGGTGGCATGTT
>NZ_JBFHFD010000789.1:0-3530 GCF_041583735.1 Novipirellula sp. | reverse complement strand
CGGATGCCAGCTACCTGATCACCGGTGGCGCGGGTGGATTCGGATGGGAGATTGCCAAATGGATGGTCCGCCAAGGCGCACGCCACTTGGTGTTGCTCAGCCGCAGTGGGCCCAATGAAGATGTGGCAAGTGAAATCGAATCGTTGCGTACCGAGGGAATCACGATCAACGATGCTCGTGGTGATGTCACCAAGGCAGAAGATGTCCAGCGTGTGATCGAGCAAATCCAAACGGATGCGCCGGTACTCAAAGGCGTGGTGCATGCAGCCATGGTGTTGGACGATGCCTTCATTGCCGATTTGGACGAAGCACGTTTTGCAAAAGTGCTGAACCCCAAAATGCTGGGGGCATGGAACCTGCATGTTGCCACACGTGATGTTCCGCTGGATCATTTCATCTGTTTCTCGTCGTATTCAAACTTGGTGGGGGCAACCAAGCAAGCCAACTACAACGCAGGAAATAGCTTTCTTGACGCGTTGGCCCATCATCGCCAAGCGAGCGGGTTGCCAGCCTTGACGTTGAACTGGGGCGCCCTGCTTGATGCGGGATTCGTCGCCCGCAACCACAAGACCGCCGAGTATTTGGATGGCGTTGGACTGAAAGCGTTTCGGATCAATGAAGCCCTTGATGTGTTCGCTGAAATGATTCTTCGTGACACCGCCGTGGTCGGTGCCGGACGAGTCGACTGGAAACGATTTAGCAAGATAAGTGATGCCGTCGCGACGCTTCCGATGTATGAATGCGTCCGAGACGACGTGCGTTCGACTCCGTCGAACTCAGGCCTGCAGTCGCAACTTCACAGCGTTTCGCCAAATGAGCGACTCGATATCCTTGGCGACTTTGTCGCAAGCCAAGTGGCCGGAGTCTTCGGTATCGAACCCGCAAAGGTCGACCGCGATGCATCGCTGGCGCAAGTCGGAATCGATTCGCTGATGGCGGTTGAACTGATCAATCGCATCGAAACCGCGGTGGGAACGCGAATCCCAATGAACCGCATCCTCAGCGGACCGAGCGTTCGAGAATTGAGTCACTCGATCCTAGCATTGATGTCCGATCTCGATGCTTCCGAAGCAAACACCGACAGCGAAATAACAAGTGAGGAAAGTGAACCGACCGATAATCGGATCGACTTTGAGCGTGAAGCCCAACTCGATCCTTCGATCGTTCCTTGCGGAACCGAAGTGAACGCAGCAGCGTCGCCACGCGTGCTGCTAACCGGAGCCACGGGATTCCTTGGAGCTCATCTGCTGTACGAATTGTTGGAAACCACATCGTCGCAAGTGGTGTGCTTGGTCCGTGCTGAAAACGAAATCGCAGGGATGCAGCGAATCGCTGAGAATCTTGCGAAATACCGTCTCCGGCATAGCGATCTTAACCATCGGGCCCGCGTCCTGGTCGGCGACTTTTCTCAGCCGCGACTTGGTCTTTCGGCGGAGCATTTCAGTGAATTGGCCGAATCCATCGACGTGATCTATCACAACGGCGCCAACGTGAATTTGCTTCTGCCTTACCCGTCGCTCAAATCGGACAACGTGGGCGGTACGCGTGAATTATTGCGTCTGGCGTGCCATCGTCAGATGATACCGATACACTATGTTTCGACGTTCACGGTGCATGCGACCGACGCTAACCGCGGCCGCGTGATCGCTGAGTCCGACGCTTTGCCACCGTGCCAGGAAGTGTTGTATGGGTATTCACAAACCAAATGGGTCGCTGAACGGATGATCGAACAGGCACGGCGCCGTGGGCTACCCGTGACCATCTATCGCCCAGGCCATGTGACCGGGCATAGCGAAACCGGCATTGCCAACGTCGACGATCTGTTACATCAAATTGTTCAAGCCTGTTTGTGGGTTGGCGCTGCTCCGTTTCGCGATTTCGAACTCGATGCAACGCCGGTGGACTTTGTTTCCAAGGCGATGGTGTACCTGGCGCAACAAAAACACAACCAAGGCAAAACCTTTCATCTGACCAACCCGCATCCGATGACGGCGGACGCGTTGACTCAGTGGATGCGTGACGGCGGAGCCAATGTCGATTGGATCGACATCGAAACATGGCGGCAGCGATTGGCTGACTTAGCCAAGCATGCCGATGCATCCGCGGAGGGTTTAAAAATACTCGCCGACATCATGATGCCACGCTTTGCCACGCCCGATGATCGCGGGATCCATGGTCGTTTTGACTGTCAACAGACTCTCGATGCCTTGCGAGAAAGCGGCATCCGATGTGCGCCGGCGGATACCCAACTGATCTCACGATGCCATGATTACTTGCAAAAAATGGGGAATCCTCTGCGGATCGACGCGCCGCGAATTGACAGCGGCTCGGATGCGAAATCACGCAACCCGCGATTGAATACTGTCATGCAAGCGGGCAACGAAAAGGTCCATTAACTTCTGCGACTGCCGTGCGGTCACGAACTGAGCGTCGTAGTGAAGGTTTAGTTTCAGCCGATGAGCATATTCCAGCGTCAGCATCGTCACGCAGTTATAGGGTCGTAGCGGCGCCAAACCATCCATATCGTGAAGCACTAAATCCGCCACTTGCAAACATCCATTGGTGCGGGGCAAGGGGCACCGACGTGTCATTTTCCCCGTGTTGGAAAAGATCACCGACAGTTGGCACGTGTCCTGCTGAACCGAGCGTTTTAATCCTCCTGGAATCCAGTGCAGCAGTTTCAAGAACCACAGAAACGTGAACTCCAATTGAAACCGCTTGATGACTTGCATCTCATCATGAATTCCGTTTAGCAGTTGATCGCGATCCACGCTGTCCTTACCACGACGATCCAGGAAAACGGAACTGACACAATTCATCGCGGGCAGCGAACGATACGATGCGTCTCGCATGTTCATGGGGATCATCATCCGCACCCAATGTCGGTCGTGGTATTGACCAAGTTCTTTCTGCCAATCCCATAACGCCAAAAAGAAGTCACGAACCAACAACTCATGAAGCGTGACGTTTCGTTCGTTTGCCGTATTTCGCAAGGCCAGGGTTTGCGATTTGTCAAACCGAAAACTTGTCAGCGAAGGGAATGCCGCCGTCGATTCGGCTTGGCGATCACGGGCAGGATGATCAAGCAGCGGCTTGGGATGGCGTCCCAAAAACTGGGCCGCCCCTAACAGCCCCACCATTTGGCCGGGCAACAGTTTTAGCAGCTTGGCAAGTCGCAGTCCGTAGGAGCCGCGAGATGCAACCCGATCGGGATCCACGGCCGTCGGATCGGTGGCAATTTCACCGTCGGTTCGAAGATCGGCATAACGTACGAAAAGATCGTCAATAAATCGTTCCATTCCCGCTCCATCGCAGCAGGCGTGATGGAACTGGAACGTGACCTCGACGTTCACCACCCCTTGGACGACATAGACTTTCAAACCACTCTCGCGGCCTAGATCGATTGGTTTTGCTTGAGGCAGCGGACCTCCTGTTTCGCCTTCGCACCATGACAATTCAGGCTGAACACCGTCGGCAAAGGACCAACGGTCACGCCATCCGGATGTCACGGTCGCCCGCAGCAGCGGATG
>NZ_JBFHFD010000788.1:0-3543 GCF_041583735.1 Novipirellula sp. | reverse complement strand
CCAAAGAACGTCAGCGGTGGATCGTGCGGCAAACTCGTCGAGGTCGAACTAACACTCAAGCGGCGAGTTCCCACCAAAAACTGGTCTTGGTTCGAATCGCGTGCTCTGCCGATGTCGGTCAAGCCGTACGTGTCAATCGTGACGCCAAAGTCCCCGTGGGATTGCGGGTCCGAACCACTGTTAGCACCATTCATGTCGTTCGCTGCTCACCGGGCAATATGATTAGATTCACGCTGAAATGCGGAGCTGGACAACAAGCCCTACCTTAAATTACCAAAATGCCATCGATCTGTCGCTAATCCCAAGACTGCCATGTTGGCGTCGTCCCGAAAGCTTGCCAAAAGGCATTTGGAACGAGCAAACCGACGTGGGACACCGAGGGTTAATAACAAGAGAAGAATAAAAGCTGCGCCCAAAACAATTGACTTTCTTGCCTAGCAATGATCCGCTGACCCCTAAAACGCACACATCAGCCGATTTCGTGCAGACCATTTTTTCGGAGCACCGATGATCTTTCGCATCAAAGAAAAGTTTTGGGCGTGGGGCGACGACTTTTCCATTACCGATGCCAGCGGCGACTCGCGGTATTACGTTGATGGCAAAGCGTTTTCATGGGGCGATAAACTCTCGTTCCAAGACACCCGCGGCAACGAACTGGCATTCATCAGCCAAAAACTGCTGTCATGGAAACCGACTTACCAAATCCTGATCGAAGGTCGTGTTTTTGCTGAAGTCAAGAAAGAGTGGACTTGGTTCAAGAAGCAATTCACGCTCGATGTCCCTGGTCCTAACGACTACACGATCATCGGATCGTTTTGGTCGCATGAATTCACGTTCGAGCGAAGCGGCCGGACCGTCGCAACGGTCAGCAAGAAGCGGTGGTCGTGGACCGACTGTTATGGGGTCGAGATCGTCGATGGCGAAGACGAAGTCGCCGTGCTGTGTGCCTGCATCGTGATCGACCAAGTCTTGCACGATGAATCCAATCGCAACGACTAATCGCCTCCGGCGCCGTCTCAGAGGAACATCAAGGAATTCCGCCGTTTTTCGTCCCGAAAGTCGCGGAGACTTTCGAAGTTAGACGTCGAAGGCCGAAACTCTTTACCGCGGAGCAAGCGAGATCCGGTATGATAAAGCGGGGATGATCGATGCGTCGGCAGGGCAACTCGAGTTCGATCGTCCGACCTTTTCTTCTGTGAAAACCGAGGCTCTCATGCT
Source organism: Novipirellula sp. (assembly GCF_041583735.1). Classification (NCBI taxonomy): domain Bacteria; kingdom Pseudomonadati; phylum Planctomycetota; class Planctomycetia; order Pirellulales; family Pirellulaceae; genus Novipirellula; species Novipirellula sp. The sequence goes on along the minus strand of NZ_JBFHFD010000788.1, from coordinate 2,325 downwards.
CGCGCGACTGAAAACGTTCACGCTGTTGGGGATCGAGGCGATGCCGGTCGATGTCGAAGTCGACATCTCGCCCGCCGCGATGCCCAAGACGATCTTGGTCGGATTGCCCGACGCGGCGGTCAAAGAGAGCACCCACCGCGTCGAACGCGCGATCGTCAACAGCGGCTTCGTTCGGCCTCAAGACCGAGTCGTGATCAACCTGGCCCCGGGTGACCTGCCAAAACAAGCGGCCTCGTTCGATCTGCCCGTCGCACTGGGCGTGCTTGCTGGCAGCGGTCAATTGGCGCTCGACCGACTCGAAGATTACGCCGTCGTTGGTGAACTCGCACTCGAAGGACTGACACGGCCCATCCGAGGTGCGCTATCGATCGCAATCGAAGCCTCCAAGAACACGAATTTGAAAGGCCTAGTCGTACCGGCCGAAAACGCACACGAGGCCGCCGTCGTCGATGGCATCGAAGTGATTCCGGTATGCAGTTTGTCGCAAGCGGTGGCCTTTTTTGCGGGCGAGATCGAGATCGATCCAATGCCAAGCTGTGTCAATCAATTGTTCGAAGAGTTCAGCACCTACGAAGTGGACTTTGGTGACGTTCGCGGCCAAGAGTCGGCCAAACGAGCGATGACACTGGCCGCCGCTGGAAACCACAATCTCATTATGGTCGGCCCGCCAGGCAGCGGCAAAACGATGCTGGCCAAACGGATGCCGACGATCCTGCCGCCGCTGACGGCACCCGAATCGATTGCGACAACGCGTATCTACAGTGCGCTCGGGCAACTGCCCGCCGGTCAACCGCTGTTGGCGTGTCGTCCGTTTCGAAGTCCGCATCATACGATCAGCGATGCGGGATTGGTCGGCGGTGGAAGCCCTCCATCGCCGGGCGAAATCAGCAAGGCACACAACGGCATTTTGTTCTTGGACGAACTTCCCGAGTTCAACCGCAAAACACTCGAGGTGATGCGGCAACCGCTCGAAGACGGCGTCGTCACGATCTCGCGTGCCCTCCGCAGCACGACGTTCCCTGCGAACTTTATGTTGATCGCCGCCGCCAACCCATGTCCTTGTGGTTACCGCAGTGATCCACGCCGGACTTGTAATTGTTTGCCGACACAAATTGAAAAGTACATGGGAAAGATTTCAGGTCCGCTGATGGATCGGATCGACATTCATATTGAAGTTCCCGCGGTTCCGTTCGATGAACTTTCATCGCCCGCCAGTGGCGGATCCACCAGTGCCCAGATGCGAGCGGATGTCATGAAAGCTCGCGAAGGCCAACTGGCTCGGTTCGGTAACGGAGCGGTTCAGTACAATGCGCAAATGAGCAGCCGGCAAGTACGACAATTCTGCAAACTGAACCGGCCGTGTCAGCACATGCTGCGGCACAGTGTCGAGGAGATGGGATTATCGGCGCGAGCTCACGACAAGATCCTGCGAGTGGCAAGGACGATCGCCGACGTCGCTGGCGATGAATCGATCGACGAAACCCACCTCGCCGAAGCCATCGGCTACCGCAGCCTAGACCGCGACTTTGGGAGTTGAGCAGGTAAGCTGGAAGATTGGGTGAAATCCCGTTAGCCCCAACGGGCAACGCTGTGAAGCATTCTCCATTTCGTAAGTGATGCTCTCGGCGGCTAAAGCCTGCACACCAACGGTTCGGACCGAGAATGCTGGTGTCCAGGCTTTAGCCGCCACGTCACTGGTTCCCGTTTCCCGCTTAAAACATCCTCCACAGCGTTGCCTAAAGGGGGCGATCCTGAGTCACCCCAGGGCGAAGCACAACGCCGCCCTTAAGCCACTTCGCTAGAGGCAACCGAATAGGCCGGAGACCAGCACACTGAGCGAGGTCGTGGGGCCCGTCCGACCTCTCCGAAGCTGACGCTTGGGCGAGGTGACTCGTGCTGCACGCTGCGTTTTTCAAAACGCAGATAGCTCGGCTAACTCGATCCGGGTGATGCGCGTTTCGGCGAGGCCGTTGTTCTTCTTGCGGTCTCCGGCGCAGTGGCCTAGTAACATTGCGTCCGCGGTGAACTCGATCGCGGTGTAACAGTACCAACCGTCGGGGTTGTTAAATAGCGTGATCGATCGACGCCAAGCCTTGCCTTCATCGTCGCTGATGGCGAATGACAAACGGAGGAGGCAAGATGTCTGGAACTGATTGCATCTGGTCGCGGATCGTCGCTACCGAAATTTAAAAACTCAATTTTATACAGTCTGAGACTCTCAATTCGGTGCAGCGTATGCACATGGCAAATTTTGAAAATTTCGAGGACGGACTATTGACGACGCACCATCCGGGGGGCATTATTCGCAAATGACGTTTGGCGTTT
>NZ_JBFHFD010000787.1:0-3545 GCF_041583735.1 Novipirellula sp. | reverse complement strand
GTTCCATTTACCGCGTGGGCAAATCTACAACCTGTTTGCGAGAGACATTTCGCCGGATTGGTTGGAAGGTGCACGCACCTTTCCCACGGTCGATCCACGCTATTTTATCGCGGTGCGGTTTAAGGAGAAATCTCGCGGCAGCTGGTTCACCAGTGTGGACGTTTGCACCGCTTCGGACTTGCGAATCATTCATAGCAACCTACAACTCAGCGAGTTGGCGCCACACGGCAATACGAACTCAACCAACAGATCAATTGACGCTCTGAGTTACGGAGAAACCCGAATACATTTCGTTCCCTGGGCAAAACTGCTGGCCAATACCGACTATGACAAAAAGCGGATTTACGTTCGCAAGTACGATTTTGAAGCGGAACTCAAAGCAACCGGCGAAGACTATCTCTTTGTCGAGTCACTGCCGCCGATCATGGCGAACAAAGGAAAAAAGCTGAGTTACCAAGTTGAATGCAAAACCAACAGCAAATCGCTTGCCTTCCACTTGGTCGAAGGACCGGCCCGGATGAACGTAAGTGATACCGGATTAATGACCTGGTCGCCTCAACGAGGTGCTGTTGAAGGCTTCGAACCGGTTGTGATTGGAATCAAGGGAGACAATTTCAATGAGGTATTTCACTCTTTTGACATTGCAGTGATTTCAAAATTGACCGTGCAACGAGAGGGTCGCCGCTAGTGCCGTTACCTCTCCACCGACGAAGTCGGGAGAATGACTGCTGATTTAGTTAGCCGTTTTGGCGATAGCCACGGTTCCGTCACCATTCAACCGAGGCTACCGCTGGACTGCTAAAACGTTGGGCTTGTTGTGATTTTTGGCTGCGCTGGTTTTCAGCCACCTCTCCACCAACTTCGTTGGGGGAGAGGGCCAGTGGAGCCTCCAGCGACGCTGGGGTGAGGGGGCTGACCGAGCAAATCGCTCACCAACGAGAATGCCGTTTGCACCGGAATTGCTCGGATGATTGCTCGGTCGCCCCCTCACCCGAGCAACGCCTTAAGGGCGTGCTCGACCTCTCCCCCAACTTCGTCGGTGGAGAGGTAACTGCAGTATTCGCCGGAAGAAACATTTACTTTCAACTCCGACGTCAACACCAAACGCTTAACAATCCGCGGCTACCGCCGTCGGCTCACAATTCCCAAGCGGATTTTAATTCACGAACGCTTAAATCGTGGATCTTCGCCGTGCCGCCGACACTGTGGATCGACAACTTCTTGGGACCGTGCTTGGGGTGAATGTAATGAGCCGCAAACGTCGCTCCGCCGAACGCATAAGCCTCGACCGTCAAACGATCAACCAGTAATCGCAGCGAAACCTTGCCTTCACGTGGCACCAGTTTGTCGATACAAACGTCTTCACGCGGCGCGCCGTTGTTATCGATACCGGAGTGGTACAACACCTGCTTTTTGACATCGTAGCGAAGCGACACTCGCGACAAATCGAATACGACTTGCTCCGCATCACCAGGACTGAAGCTGACTTCCAAGTCGACAAGGTCAAGGTCATTTATCCCCGCAAGGACATTCACACCGGCGTCCAGCGTGACTTCATCGATTTCATGTGTTTGCCCCACCAATGAATCGATCTCCTTGATCGGCCAGCAGAATAGTCGAATCCCTTCGGGAGTCGTTTTTAGACTCATCTCGACAGGAAAGGCCATCTGTTGGTTGTGAGGCACGCCAAACAATTTTGCCGAGTCGGGGCCACCTCGCATCCAGCCGATCTGAACGGCTCGGTCATCCGGCGCCTGGTTGAACGTCTGAGCGGCGTAATAGTTGCCTCGTACGATACTGAGTGTCTCTGTTTCGGCAATAAATTTCTGACCATCAAAGCTGCCGATTTCATAATCGAAGCTGGCGTCATAAATCAGGCACTTCGTGTTGTTCTCGTCATCGTCCACCTTCAGGAACACCAGATCCATACACTCGAACGCCCAATCTCGCATCAGGTCCGAAGCAAAGTCCCAATCGACCAGATTCTTTGAAGTGAACCAACGAACTCGTCCGGGATCTTTTTGCACCCACAACAGCATTACCCATTGCTGAGACGGTTCGTGCCAGAAAACTTTGGGGTCGCGTTCACCATTGTCAAAGCCTTGGTTTTCAACGACCGCGCGGCCCTCGTTCCAGTACGTCCACGTCTCACCGCCATCGGTGCTGTACGCCATCGCTTGATAGAACTTCGGTTTCGCGGCAAACGTGAAGAACGCCACCATCGTTTTCGTGTCCCCCACCTGCTTGCCAAGACTGTTGTTGTGGTCGATCACGGCAGTGCCTGAAAAAATCGTGCCTGCTCGGCCGTCGACGCGGTAAGGCAACAATGCGTGATCCCGTTGTTTCCAGTGCACCATGTCGAGGCTGGTGGCGTGTCCCCAAGTCATGTTCCCCCACCCCGTCCCCTTGGGGTTGTGTTGGAAGAACAGATGATAATTTTCGCCGTCGAATACCATCCCGTTAGGATCGTTCAACCAGTTCTTCTTGGACATAAAGTGAAACTGAGGTCGCAGCGGTTGGTCGTATCCGATCTCAGGATATCCCGATGGCGAGATCGTGTTGTCGATTGCAAAGTCTTTGGAGGTATCGCGGACAGCGTGGTCGGTGCCACGAAAGTCATCGACGTTGATGTGACCCCAACCGCCGGTGGCGTTGTCAAATACTTGCAGTCGAGCCGTCGCCCCGAGATACGCTCGGACATCCGAGCTGTGGACCACCATCGTTTCTTCGTCGACCCCGGTGGCAAGTTCGATGGACTCGTCGTCGACTAACAATCGCACGCCCACTTCGCCTGGCAAGTTCCCTGCGCCGATTCGGAACGTGATGTAGGGCCGCTTGATCGTAAACTCTTGCGACGTCAATGTTCCCGTCAACGCATCGCCGCTGATCGCTCCCGGTTTACCTTCTTTACCGTTGTATTTTTCATAGCCACCGATCCACCACGTCCCCTGGATGTTGGCCGATTCTCGGTTGCGAGCCGCCGTGTTGTCGCCCTTGGTGGGTTGGACTTGGAATGCATCGCCCTGGACCGTCCAGCCATCAAGCGTTCCCGACTCGAAGTCCGAATTCGGAAAAAGCAGTTCGTCAGCACATACGGTGGTGGACGCAAGCAGTGCGGTGATCGCGAGAATCGTTTTCATAGAGAGTGGCTCGGTGGGTTCGTGATGGGTGCCCGCCATTGTATTCGATTTTGGCCGCCGCGAAGGCGTTCCAATGGCGGACGCTGTTAAACCAAGGGACTGCGGGTAGGTTCGATCGTTGGAACCTAAATGTACTGACCTAACAGTACAGCAGGAGACAGAGCACCATCATGGTTTGATCGCACGCGTCGCGATGAAGGTGTCGAGAAATTTTGAGAGCGGATCGGAATCCGATTCGCCGTAGCGGTCCTCGTAAAAACCCGCCAGCAGAAAACCCGCTTTCAATTGCCCGCCGATTTGATCTTCGAGCGTATGGCCGAACTCTAACGCGAACCCTGATTCCACTGTCTGTTTGACGTGCTGCTGATCCAGGTAGTCCAGATCCGAATAGGGAAGCGGATAACG
>NZ_JBFHFD010000786.1:0-3575 GCF_041583735.1 Novipirellula sp. | reverse complement strand
ATCGGATCCGCAGTATCGATGGGGTCCAGGACGCAGAGCCGGTTCGCATTGGCTTTGGCGAAATATCGCTTCCCGACGGCAACTATGAAGGGGTGAACGTTGTAGGAGTCACCGAGGGAACCGATCTCGGTCGGGCCTACGAGATCGTCGAAGGCCCGGCGGATGCGTTGTCTTATGCGGACGCCGTGATCGTTGATCAATGTGATAGTCAAAAACTACAACATCCTGCAATAGGCGACCTTCGAGAGATTAGCGGAAAACGTGTCCGTATCTCTGGCAAGAGCCACGGCATTCTCAGTTTCTTGGTTAATCCTTACGTATTTACCACGTATGCTCGCGCCGCTGAATTCATTGGTAGCGATCCATCGACGGCATCCTATTTTTTGGTGCGAGTGAAACCGGGCGTGGACCGCGAGTCGGTGTGTGCCGAAATCCGCCGCCGACTGAGTGACGTGACGGCGCTGCCAGCGGAAGAATACGCGTCGATCAGTGTCAATTTTTGGATGACGCGGACCGGAATCGGACTCAGCTTTGGTGCGGCCACCTTCTTAGGTTTGTTGGTCGGATTGGTGATGGTCGGCCAAACGCTTTACGCGATGGTGTTGGACCGGATCAGTGAGTTTGCGACGCTCAAGGCGATCGGCGCTAGCGAACGCGAAATCGTGATTCTGTTGACGGCTCAGTCTGGAATGGTGGCGATCGTGGGAATCGCGATCGGCTTGGCGCTGGCCGCGGGAATCCGCAATTTGTTTAGTACGCCCCAGGCTTCGATCGAAATTCCGACGGGACTTTATTTCGCGAGTGCTGCGTTGGTTTTTTCGATCTGTTTAGCCGCCTCGGCACTTCCCTATTTGCGTGTCCGCCGCGTCGATCCTCACTCGGTACTGCAAGGGTAAAATCGGATGTCTGGTCAAACCGCTGCGGACATGAGTTCGCTATCGCAATCCGCTGCCGTGATCAATGTCGCTGCGACTGCGAAAGCGAGTTCCGCCAGCCCGGCGAACCCCGCCCGCATGATTTTGGCGGCGAAGCATGTTCGCAAATCGTACAACATTGGCGGCGAACCACGCTGCGTTCTGGACGGCGTCGACTTTCATGCCGCTGCGGACGAGTGCGTGTTTTTGTCGGGGCCCTCGGGCAGCGGCAAGAGCACGCTGCTGTCGATCATGGGATGTCTGCTGGAGTGTGACTCGGGCGAGATCACGATCGCGGGCCAGCGAGTGGATCAGATGAGCGTTTCTAAGCGGACGCTGGTTCGTCGGCAATCAATCGGTTTCGTGTTCCAGCGATTTCAATTGATTCGCGGTTTGTCGGCCGAAGATAACGTTGCGGTTCCGTTGACCTTGCAAGGCATGCCGCTGGCTCAAGCACGCGAAAAAGCGGGTGAGCTTCTCGGACGCGTGGGGTTGTCGCTGCATCGCCGGCAATTACCGACCGCGATGAGCCCAGGACAATGTCAACGCGTCGCGCTTGCTCGCGCGGTGATTACTGAGCCCAAATTGTTGCTTGCGGACGAGCCCACCGCGGCACTGGACGGAAAATCGGGGGCCGAGGTGATGGAGCTGCTCAAGGAATTGGTCGCATCGACCGGATCGGCGTCGGTGATCGTGACACACGACCCGCGAATTTTGAAATACGCAGATCGCATTTGTGAAATCGAAAACGGACAATTTAAGTGAAACTTTTAGTATCCACGATCGTGGTTGTATTGGTCGGTGTGCCAGCGTTCTTGGTTTACGAAAACCAACGTCAACAGGAACTGTCGCGGCAACATGCCGTGGATGCCAACGCGATCTCTCGATCGATGGCTGCAAAGGTGATTCGCGCCGCGGGGCGGATCGAAGGCCGAACCGAACAAGTCGAGCTGCGCGCCCGGATCGCAGAACAAATCGATCAAATCGATGTCACGCAAGGGCAATGGGTTTCCAAGGGCGACACGCTGCTCCGTTTGGATTCGGAGCTGTTGTTGCAGGAACGCAACTTGGCCGCCGCACTGCTAGAGATGGAAGAGGCCAAGAGAGAGCGATTGGAGAACGGTTACCGTCCCAGCGAGATCGAAACGGCCAAGCAGGAATACCAGGCTGCTGTGGCGAGGCTCGAAGGGGCTCAGAAGACTTACGACCGCGGCGTCAAACTGTCCGAGAACAATGCGATTAGTTGGCAGACGCTTGATAACATGCTGGTCGATCTGGGGTCGCTACGCGCGACCGCGGCCGCGGCGAAAAGCCGTTTGGAAACATTGGAGATGCCGCCCAGGAACGATGATATGCTGGCGGCTCAGGCATCGGTTCGTGCGGCAGAGTCCAGACTTCGTATCGCTCAAATCAATTTGGATCGATCCAAAATCACCGCTCCCAGCGCGGGGCGCATTTTGTCGGTGGATGCCGAAGTCGGTGAGATGACCGCGCCGACAAGCGCGAAGCCGTTGATTATTATGACGGACACCTCGCAATTACGCGCGGTTGCGGAAGTCGACGAGTACGACGCGTTGAATGTCGTGATCGGCCAAGTTTGTGCGATCAAATCGGATGCAGCGGAGGGGATTCTGGCGAAGGGGAAAGTCGTCGAGATCGAATCGCTGATGAACCCAAAACAAATGTTTGGTCAATGGGCTGGCGAACGAACCGATACATCCAGCCGCCGCGTGTGGATTAATCTCGAGGATACGGTTGATCTACCCGTCGGCTTGCCGGTGGAGATTTATATCGAGACAGAGTGAAGCCCTTTTTTTGAATGACCTCGGAGCCGATGGAAGATGACCGAGCCACTTGCACCGCAGCAACCCAAGTGGCGGCGACGTTGTTTGTGGCTGTTGGCAGCGTGGGGGCTTTCCTCGTTGCTTCTTTCGTTCTCGTCGGTTCGCGGGATCGTTGCCATGCCGCTCTACGTCCATGATTCAGATGCATCGGGCGAGGCGGCATATGTAATGGCGGACGGGTATGCGTACTGGGAACGCTTGCGTGCTGCCTCGGATCTGTATCACATGAAACGCGTCAAGCGGATCATGATTCTGGACGAGCTTGAGGACGGTGGCTTTAACTTTGTCCGCCGCAGCTCGGATACTCGGGTTCAGCGCGCGATCGACTATCTGGTGCTGCATGGGGTGCCAGCGGAGAAGGTGACCAAGATTCCAGCGGAGGTCGAGCCGGCGCTGGGGTCGCTCAGTGAGTCACGTGTGGTGGCGAGCGTGGAGCCTGGTCTTAGGCGTTTGGTCGTCGTCACCTCGGCGCCTCATACCCGGCGAAGTCGATTGTGTTTCGAGCGATCGATGCCTGCGGAAGTTCAAGTCCAAGTTTATGCCGCGTCGGCGCCAAGCGAGAGTTCCGAGGTGGATGCTCCGATTTGGATCGAGTACGTGAAGTTGGCGATTTATTATTTCGTCGCCTAGTGTTTTATCAGTCGCGAAGACTTTCGAGGTGTGGGATAGGCTTCTAGCCTGTCGTCGTGATAGTGCTGTCGCTGGCGGTTATTGGATCAAGAAAATCGGTGGCAAAAAAATGGGTGGCAAAAACATAAGAGCACTGGCCGTAGCGGAAGTCGCGGAGACTTTTGGATGTGGGGTAGGCTTCCAGTCT
>NZ_JBFHFD010000785.1:0-3580 GCF_041583735.1 Novipirellula sp. | reverse complement strand
GCGACGGTCGTGTTTTGTGCTTCGTCCAATATGATAAAGGCATCGTTGAGGGTCCGTCCACGCATGTAAGCGAGCGGAATAATCTCGATCACGTCTTGCTCCATCAAGGTCCGAGCTTGATCGAAATCGATCATTTCACCAAGAGCATCCATTAACGGACGCAGGTACGGGTTCAGTTTGGCCCGTAAATCCCCCGGTAGGAACCCCAAACTTTCCCCCGCTTCGACCGCGGGGCGGACCAAGACGATTTTACGCACCTGACCGGCACGCAGGGCTTCGACCGCCGTTGCCACAGCCAAATAGGTCTTTCCGCAGCCTGCGGGCCCCGTAGCAAAGGCCAAATCGAAGCGGCGAATCGCTTCGACATAACGTCCTTGCCCGGGCGTTCGTGGCTTCACACGCCGACCAGCATGCTGGATATCAATGTCGTCGCCCGAGATCGTCGGCACGGCACCTTCGATCGTGGCGCCCTCTTCGGTCGCCGCCGCATCGACGTCTTCGCTCGCCAAATCCCCTTTTTTACGCGAGATGTGACGCATCTTTTCAAGCGTGCGGGTCGCCCGATTGACGTTGTCTTCTTCGCCCGCGATCCGGATTCGTCCGTCTCGCAGCGTGATGCTGACGTCAAACGCTCGACGCAGTTTCCGCAAATGCTGGTCACGCGGCCCAAACAAAGTCAGGATTTCCGCAGGATTCGCAATCGATAATGTCGCTTCGGTCATTCAAGTGCCTGAAAGGTTTAGTCTCCTACTTCGCTCGATTCTAGCGTGAGCGAGTGCTTGTATCACATTTAAATCTCTGGGTGTACAAGCGTTTTCCTCACCCAGGTGGGCCTGCCACTCCGGCAGCAAAGCACAGAAACGCAGGCATAACCGCTGCAATCAGCGAGTCGGTCACGTCCCATACGCCCCCCAAACCGGGAAGCCATGATCCGCTGTCTTTGACACCTGCATCGCGTTTTACGAGTGATTCGGCTAAATCGCCCATCATTCCTGCGATCGCCAACACCGGACCCAACACCATCGCGCCGATAATGCACTGTATCAAAGTGAGCGCACTTGCGGTTGGCGCCACCGCAGGAAAAAGCCAATGCAAGCACGCGAATGCAACGATCGTGCTGGTTAGCATTCCCCCGACGGCCCCTTCCCAGGTCTTGCCGGGGCTAAGACGTGGGATCAATTTGTGACGTCCGACCGCGCGTCCGACAAAGTAGGCGCCTGCATCGGTTGATTTCGTCACAGCAATCATCGTGATCAGTGCCGCCAACCCCCAATTTCCACTGCTCGGTTCACTCGGATCTACCGAGCCGAGCGAACGCAGTGAAACCAGCAATGCCATTGGCAACCCGACGTACATGGACACAAAAACACCCGACAAGGTGCGGTCAATTGCATAGCCTTTTTCCCGCTGGATCTCGGGGCGTCCATAGGTCCACATCTCGGCCGCCAACGTGATCATGACGGCAGCGACGGCCGTTGCCACGATCCACCCCAAACGTCCGATCGGGCAATCCAACGGATAAACCGAATCGAACAGGGGCCAAGCCATGGGGACACATGCCGACAACGTGACCATTGCGGTGGTGAACATGGCAATCGATCGCGAGACGTTGCGGCCACTGGCCAACAACAGCGACGATAGGTCCGATGCGGTTCCGAGCGCAAAAAACAGCAGCAGCGGGATCAGCCAAAGGCCTTCGGCGCCATCGACCGAGTGGTTTGCATCAAGGTAAATCAGCAAGCCCACGATGGAAAGCAAAACAGCCGAAGTTTTTAGACGGTCAATAAGCACGCGTTTTTCCTAATGCGAAGGGGCCAAGACGATCACGAACACGTGAGGAGCGATGCATTGATTGCGAACAACAAAGCGTCACGTCACTCATTCACGTTCAGTCCGCCGAAACGTCGCTGGCGAAGCGCAAAGTCGTCAATCGCAGTGAGAAAGTTTTCACGCGTGAACTCGGGCCAACACGTATCGGTGATCCACAGCTCAGAGTAACTTAATTGCCACAGCAAAAAGTTGCTCACTCGCATATCGCCACCGGTGCGAATCATCAAATCGACTTCGGGTAACCCCGCCGTATAGAGTCGCGAGGTGATCCGTTCTTCGTTGATCTCTTCTTCGCGGAGTGATCCGGCTGCGACTTCACGAGCCAGTTCCCGAGCGACTTTGGTGATCTCGTCACGCCCGCCGTAATCAATTGCCAGCACCAGTTGAGTGCCAGGATTGGTTGCGGACATGGCCAGGGTTTTGTCCATTTCTTTGATGACGTTCTCTGGCAATCGATCGCGTCGACCGATCACCTTTAATCGCAGGCCTTGGTCCATAATGGTGCGGCGTTCCTCGATCAAATATTGCTCGAGCAAGTGCATCAAGAATTCGAGTTCTGCTTTGGGACGCTTCCAATTCTCGCTGGACAGACAGTACAACGTGATCGCGTCGATGTTCAGTTCCGTCGCGGTTTCGCTTACCATGCGAACCGTTTCGACACCGCGGCGATGTCCTTCGATTCGCGGCAAATCACGTGCCTGAGCCCATCGGCCGTTGCCATCCATGATGATCGCGATGTGCCGAGGACGTTTGCTCTCGGCACTTTCGCTTGCCCGGTCGGCACATGCTTTCACTGGATCCTTCATCTTGCAGTTCGCCTTACTTGCGATGCTTCCTGACTAGCTTAGCGGTTGCAGTGCAAGTTCCGATGCGGCATCGGTAAAGATCGTTTGCGCTCGATCGGGGCCGACCGAAAGAACGCCTACGGGAACACCGACGAGTTCTTCGATGCGTCGAACATAATCCATCGCGCCGGCGGGGAATTGATCCATCCGGCGAACATCGTCCACCGGTTCTTTCCAACCAGGGATCGTTTCGTAGATCGGTTTGCAGCGGCGCAATTCGTCCGCGTGACTTGGGAATCGTTCGATTCGTTTGCCATCCAATTCGTAGGCGACACAGACCTTCAATTCATCAAGGTGAGCCAGCACGTCCATCATCATCAATGCCAAACGTGTCACTCCACTCAGACGTGCGGTGTAGCGAACGGCCACCGCATCGAACCAACCACAGCGTCGTGGGCGTCCGGTGGTGGTTCCATATTCGTTGCCCAGGTCGCGAATGCGATCGCCGGTAGCGTCATCGAGTTCGGTGACGAAGGGACCGCCGCCGACTCGCGTGCTATAGGCTTTGCAAACGCCAAGCACGGTGTTAATCCATTTGGGTGGCACCCCGGCACCGGCACAAACGCCGACGCCGCTGCTGTTGCTGCTGGTGACAAAGGGATACGTACCGTGGTCGATGTCCAGCAACGCGCCTTGCGCACCTTCGAACAAGATACGTTTGTCCGCTTCGGTCGCATCGAGCAGCAGATCGGTGGTGTCCCCGATCATGTTCTTGAGGCGTTCTGCCCAGCCGGTCGCCAAAGGGACGACGACTTCGGGGGCAATCTTTTGCAGTTCCTCTTCCGAAGCGCCCAGGTTTTTCAGCAGTTGGATTTTTTGCTCGGAAACTGTGCGAATGCGTTCGTCACGTTGCGGCTGAATCAGATCGGTCATGCGAATCGCGTGGGTGCGTCCCACTTTGTCGC
>NZ_JBFHFD010000784.1:0-3582 GCF_041583735.1 Novipirellula sp. | reverse complement strand
GCCAGCGGAGAAGAGGAATGGTACAACTTGGGGACTCATTTTCCTTGGATCGGAGATCGTACGCGGGCGATCGACGGGGCGCATGTCGAGTACTTTCGGGGCATCAAAAATCCGATCGCCGTGAAGGTTGGCCCAAGTACGACGGCCGATGGATTGATCGAGTTGTTGGATCGGCTAAACCCTAGTCGCGAGGCGGGCCGGATGACGTTGATCTGTCGCTTTGGTGCCGAGCGGATCGCAGCCTCGCTGCCACCGCTGATCGCTGCGATCCAGAAATCGACTCACCCGGTGCTGTGGTCGGTTGATCCGATGCACGGGAACACGATCACGACGGATCATGGAATCAAGACACGACACTTTGATCAAATTTTGAGCGAGGTGCGTGATTCGTTTACCATCCATGCTCGGCATGGCACGATCGTAGGCGGCATTCATTTGGAATTAACCGGCAACAATGTTACTGAGTGTGTTGGCGGCGCCGCGGGGCTGAGTTCCAGCGATCTGGCGACAGCGTACGAGAGTAACGTTGACCCGCGACTCAACTACGAGCAAGCGATGGAGATCGCATTTCTGATTGCCAAGCAAGCCAGAGTCGCAGTTCCACAGCGTTAGCCTCGGCACTTTCGGCATTTGCGTTCCGTAGCTACGCTCGCCAGAGCGTGGATGGTTACTCCATCGCCAATGCCCGACGAAAATTTTGACGATTTCCGCTGCGAAATGCTTCGTGTCGTTGGCACCCGAGCGGTCATTCTTCTACCTCGGGGATATTCAGTTTGGCTTTATTCTTCTCATAGAACCGCGTGATATCCATTCCGCCTCGCTGTTCTTCTTCGAACATTTTGATGCGAGTTTCAAGGCGTTCGATGCGGCGGGCCAGTTGCGGAATGATTTCATGGTCCCGCTTGACGATCTTGTGACGCGGCACGGCGGGATACCCCAAGTGTCGCTGCATCGCGGCAAACAGGTACAGCGGTTCTTTGCGGCGGTTGCCAAAAGCGATTCGGCCTTCCTTTTCACCAAATAAAAACGGGCCTTTGCCCTCAAGCGATTGGCCTGCTTCGACCAATCGGTTGCGATAGTCCTCGCTGGCAAAGAACAGCAGGTCCGCAAAATCAATCAGTCCCACCTGAGCCCGGATCATCAAGATCCATTTCGACCAAGTCGCGTCGTAGATCGGGTCCTGGCTGATCGCGGTTAAGCCTTTGTCGTAATTCAGTCGATTGCGACAGAGGGCTTCGAACTGAAACAGAAACAATCCCGCGGGTGTCGCGTCAGCCGAGCGATACTTGGCATCGGCTTCGAGGATATGCAGTGCGGTTTCGGTAGCAAAACGGCCGGTTTCGTGTTCGGCTTCGTCGATCAAGTAGGTTTGGAACGTGTTAAAATAGTGGCTCATCCGCCGCATCGCTGGCGCCATCACTCCAGAATGCTTCAGTTCGGTCAGCAGGTACTCCGCCGCGATTGGCAAATTGGTGGTGGCAAGTAGTTCCAGGCGTGCTTGCTCTAACAGTTCCTGCATCGGCATTTGTTCGCCGATGCGTTCTTTTAGCAGTTGAAAGAGGTAGCCCTGCTCGACGTATTCGGCGCGGTCCAGCGGTGTGGGACGAGCGGGATCCGCTTGTGCAGGGGGCTGGTTTTCAGGATTAGGCGCAGTGGTCATCGTGATGTCCTACAGACGCCGTGTTACTGGCGGCGGAGTTTTTAAGGAACGCGTGAACAATGTTCCCAAATTGGGCGATAACGAATCCTGTTCGCCGTGACCCCACCGGTTGTAACAACGCACTGGCCGCAGCAAGGGCCGTTCCGCGATTACAGTTTGCGAATCACAACGCAGGCATTGTGTCCACCGAAGCCAAAGCTATTGCTCATCGCAATCTTGACATCGCGTTGCTTGGCTTCGTTGGGAGTGTAATCCAAGTCGCAGGCGGGATCGGGAGTTTCCAGGTTGATCGTAGGAGCGATTGTGGAAGTTTCGAGTGTCTTGCAGAGGATGACCGCTTCGATTCCACCGCTGGCGCCAAGGGAGTGCCCCAGCGAGCTCTTGGTGCTGCTGATCGAGGTCTTGTAAGCGTGTTCGCCGAAGACCGTTTTGATCGCTTGCGTTTCCGCTTTGTCACCGAGCGGGGTGCTGGTGCCGTGAGCGTTGATGTAGTCGATTGCGGAGGGTTCGACTCCCGCGTCATCGATCGCGGCTTGCATCGCCGCGGCAGCACCTAAACCGGCTGGGTCGGGCGCGGTGATGTGGCCTGCGTCGCTAGTGGTTCCGTAGCCAATGATCTCAGCATAAATCCTTGCACCGCGAGCTTTGGCGTGCTCGAGTTCTTCAAAAATCAGCACCCCGGCGCCTTCGCCGAGCACGAAACCATCACGATTGGCATCGAACGGGCGGCTGGCCGCGGGGGGATTGTCGTTACGCGTCGAGAGCGCTTTCATGTTTTGGAAAGCGGCCAAGCCCATGCGTGTGATCGCGGCTTCGGTACCGCCGGTGATCACCAAGTCGGTTTCACCGAGTTGGATGCTCCGCATCGCTTCGCCCATCGCATTGGTAGCACTGGCGCAAGCGGTTGCGACGGCGAAGTTGGGGCCTTTTAGCCCGTGCGTGATCGAGATGTTACCGCCAGCGGCGTTGAGCATCATCTTGGGGACGGTAAAGGGGCTGACGCGATCGGGGCCCTTGGTGATCATTTTTTCGATCTGAACTTCGATTTCGCCGAGTCCGCCGATGCCCGAACCGAGGATCACGCCACACATGTGTCGATCGAGCGCTGAGAAGTCGATCGCGGCGTCGGTGATCGCTTGTTCGGCCGCGTGGACAGCGAACTGAGTGAACCGGTCAAGCCGCTTGGCTTCGCGATGGTCAACCACGCCCGTGATATCAAAATCAGGGATATCGCCACCAAAGTGAACTTTGTATTTGCTGGTATCCAGTGTGGTCAGGTCGTGGATCCCTGACTCACCCGCAGTCAACCGCTGCCAAAATTGCGGGACGTCAACTGCGAGTGGTGAGACCACACCCAAACCAGTAATGACAACGCGACGTTCCGACCGGGCTTGCATCAAGAAGGCCTTCAATAAGTGCAGAAAAGAGTAATCAGCTGAGTTTACAAAATAAATGCCGCCGTGACATGTTCGCGTGAGCCAAAAAAGGGCCACGTCAACATCTCTCGGGCGGCAAGAGCGTCAACAATCGAATTGTTGGTCAACGTTGCTGGAACGGAACAATGCCGTCCATCAATCACAGACAGCCTTAGGCGTCATCACCTTTGGCGTTCTCGATGAAATCAACTGCCTCACCCACCTTTTGGATCTTTTCAGCAGCTTCGTCGGGAATACTGATGTCGAACTCTTCTTCGAGTTCCATCACGAGTTCCACGGTATCGAGTGAATCCGCACCGAGATCGTTCACAAAGGAAGTTTCTCGAGTAATCTTGTCTTTGTCGACGCCAAGTTGTTCAGCAACGATATCGACAACGCGTTCTTCGACGCTAGCCATGGGCTATCTCCGGGGGAAATGTCAGCAAGTTTGTTAGGAGGATACGAGGTTCGGGGAAGCGGAGTAACTCGACTTCCCCAAAACCGGTC
>NZ_JBFHFD010000783.1:0-3592 GCF_041583735.1 Novipirellula sp. | reverse complement strand
TCTCGATTCGAGCCCTGCTCCGCAATTGACTGCGGCCAGTCCGATTCGTTCCCCGCGTTATGGCCGGCTATCAATGCCGACGACGCGGATAATCATGGTTTGGATAATGCTGTGAAGTGCCACGGAATTGTCTGTTTCTGTGAGGTTTTGAAGCACAGAGGATAGTTTTTTTGCCGACGCTGTCAATCGCAGCTATCCCGGGGTCAAACGGCGGCGGCGTGCCTGGGTAAACGAAACCAGGCTGACGACCAAGAAAATCGTGCAAAGCACCGTCATTGCCATGACCACTTGCATCGCCAATGAGTTCACTTGGATTCCACGGAGGACGCGGAATAGCGAGAAAATGGTGTTACTTCCCCCGATCAGGGTCCCCAGTAACGCGACCGTCGCCGCCACCTGCATCGCGTGCTTGCGACGGTGAGGATTCAACCCGACGACGCCGCAAAATAACATCGGAATTCCGAACATCATCGGACAAAATTGGGACGGCATCTTCTGCATCGTCACCATCAACGCCAACATCGTGACAGCGCAGAGCATCAAGCCAAATACGATCGCAATACGTGACATTTGTCGCCACTCCGCTCCTAGTTTATGGGCCGAGGCTCCGCCGCTCAGCTTCCGAAGGCCGAAATGGTATCGGCCGCTGTTTGATTGGGCGAGGGGGCTGTAACAAGCCACACGATTCGCCCAACCGAAACTCCTTCGGTCGCAATCTGATTCTACTGAATTTCCGCAGGGACCTCGACAGGTTCCCCCGTTTTCACAGGTGTCAGGGGGAGCTATTCGTGCGACCGCGCCCCGCTTTTCTCCATCTTTAGCACGGGCAACCGGCGTCCTAAATCAATTTGATCTCGGATGGATGCAGGGGTCTCGTCGGCGGGACGGGGACGCTGCGCAGGCGGGATTTCCGGAGCAACAAAATGGGCCCCTTGGCGTGTCCCTCGCCGTTTGAACTCCTGTTCGATTGCCAAACGTAGCGAGGACTTTTCCAAACACCATTTCGGCTCGATCAGATAGCTCGAGGGAGCATCGCCGCTGACCCGTTCGACAATCACCTCGGCCGGAATCCGCTCAAGAAAATCGACCACGGTGTGGATGTATTCGTCTCGCTGCATCAAGACAATTTCCCCGCTTTGCACCTGGTCGCCCAGCGGGGTGCCCAAAACGGCGTACAAATTGTGAATTTTGACCGCGTCAAAGCCAAGTCGACCGATTTCGGTGGCCGTTTCCATCATCATCGCATGGGTTTCACCTGGAATCCCCAAAATCACGTGGCTACAGCATTCAAATCCGCGGCCGCGACTGCGATCCATTGCATTGATCATACTGGCGTGATCGTGTGCCCGGTTCATCCATTGCAGCCCGGCATCGTGGATCGTTTGCATCCCAAATTCGAGCGAGACGTAGGTTTCGCGGGCCAAAGTTTCCAACAGCTTCAAAACGCTTTCGGGCACACAATCAGGACGGGTTCCGACGGCCAATCCGACCACTCGCGGGTCGATCGAAAGCGCCAATCGAAAGACCTCTTCGAGTTGCTCGACCGGAGCGTAGGTGTTCGTCGCAGGCTGGAAATAAGCGATAAACCCCGCCACTTTGTCATAGCGTTTGGTGACCGTTTCGATCCCCGTCGCCAATTGTTCACTGACCTGTTTCAGCCGTACACGGCGCGAAGGGCTGAAGGATCGATTGTCACAAAAATTGCACCCCCCGCGTGCAACCGCACCGTCGACATTAGGGCAGGTAAACCCCGCATCGATGCTGACGCGTTGAATTCGGCCCCCAAATCGACGCCGCAGCGAAGCGCCAAATGCGTTAAATGGCAATTTTTCCGATTGCCATTTCAATCGTTCGTTGAATTCGGAGTCGATCAATTTACAAACCGTTGCCATTTGTGAAAACTTGGTCAAAATATGATTACTGACGTGAACGGGAATTCATTGCCCGTTTGGCGGGGGGCGGTGATCGCGACTTTCGAGATCCATCGCCTGAGAACCACTCACGTCATACGATGGGGAATATGGGACCGAAGCGATCATGGGATCGCGAAGCTGGCCGCTAATTCCCCGTTTTTGTTTACTCGGACAGGAAGACTTTGATCGTGGAATTTGACGACGAAATTTCGAAACCTCAATTTGCCGGCCCCTATGGACAGCTTACCCCTTGCGGGGGCGGTGACCCTATTCCGCTTGTGAAAGAACGGTTGCTGGTGGGGCGTCGTAACGAGTGCGATATTCAATTGAAGTTCGCCAACGTTTCGAGCCAACACTGCCGGTTAACTCTCGAACACGGCTACTGGTTCATTCGTGACCTGAATAGCCGAAATGGATTGAAGGTCGATGGTCGTCCCGTTCAGCGTAAGCGTATCGACCCGAACAGCAAAGTGTCCATCGCACGGCACGAGTATCTGATTGAATATGAACCGCAACTGTTAGGGGCCTTCGGACCTCCACCGGCCGACGACGATTACATGGAAGACCTGATGAAGAGTTCTTTGATGGACCGAGCCGGGTTGTCCCGCCGCGATCCGAAGAAGCCCTCTTCAAACCAAGACCGAAGCGGTTAAGTTTAGCGGCTACTTGATCAGGACACACCTGCGTTGTCTTGGCTCCATCCAGGGTTCTACGGAATTCTGGATGGGGAATCTGGCCGTTTTTTCCACCGTTCCGTAAAGCATTTCCCCATGACTCGATTGGCTCATCACGTTTTTTTCACCTTAAAAGACCGCAGCGACGAAGCGGTTCAGACGCTCGTCGAAGCTTGTGAAAAGTATCTCAACGACCACGACGGACTGGTTGATTTCGCCGTGGGGACGCGTGAGAAAGAGCTCGCCCGTCCGGTCAATCACGATTTTGACGTCTCGCTGCACACCGTTTTCGCGGATCGAGCGGCTCACGACGCCTACCAGGTCGCCGAGCGGCATTTGCAATTCATTGCCGAAAACAAAGAGAGCTGGGCCGAAGTAAAGGTTTGCGACAGCAACCTCCGCTAATCGGCTCAATGCCAATCTCGAGGGTCGATCCGGTAATACGTTTTTAGCAGGCCGAACAATTCCGGATGCCGATCCTGCATCGGCCGCGGCCGCTCAAAAAAGCATTCGCTGGCAACGGCAAAAAATTCGGCTTCGTTGGTCGCGCCGTACGGATCCAACAGCGTCCGGCGGCCCGCCTTGACGTCGTGCACAAGTTGCTGGAATTCTTGGCCGGCGATTTCGTCCCACGCCGCTTGGTCCGCCGTTTTGTCAAACGAAATCGAGCCGCCCATTTCGCCATCCAGACCGTCCAAGTGATGAGCGAACTCGTGAATCACCACATTGCGTCCGTCGTTATGGTCGGCTGCCAACAGGACTTCGGGCCACGACAAGATCACGCCGCCGTTGTCCCAGGCTTCGCCGACGGTGTGCTCGAGCACGCCGCCGCGGCTTCGCACCATCACATCGGGGTAAACTAAGATGGTGGTCACGCCATCGAAATAATAGTCTCCCGAACGCAACAGAATGAACGCGGCGTGCCCCGCGATCGTCGTCTTCATTTCATCCGAAACGTCCAGCCCCTCACAGCCTTCCCAATTGCGTTCGCCGATCAAGATGCGA
>NZ_JBFHFD010000782.1:0-3595 GCF_041583735.1 Novipirellula sp. | reverse complement strand
CTGGAAAACCCGGACTACGGCGCGGCAAACACGACGTTGTTGCGGGTCGCCGAGGCTGATTATGCCGACGGCATCTCGGAACCGGCGGGAACCGATCGGCCAAGTGCTCGCGAGATCAGCAACACCCTATCCGCAGCGAATCCCGAGGGCACCACCAACGACCGAAACCTGAGTGATTTTGTCTATTTATGGGGGCAATTCATTGATCACGATATCGATTTGTCGCTGACGCAAGAGGGGGACGATGCGGAATCGTTTGACGTCGTTGTTCCTACCGGGGATCCCTTGTTCGATCCGACCGGTAGCGGAGAGGAGTTGATCTCGTTGACCCGGTCGGTGATCGCAAACGGCACCGGGACGTCGACGGACAATCCGGCCGAACAGGTCAATGCCATCACCGCGTGGATAGACGGATCTCAGGTTTACGGAAGCCATCAAGAGACAAGCGATTTGCTGCGCGCGTTTAGCGGCGGCCGAATGCGAACCAGCGATGGCGACTTGCTGCCCACCGATGAAGCGGGGAATGTCCAAGCGGGGGACATTCGCGCTGCGGAAAACCTCGGGCTGACATCGATGCAGACGTTGTTCCTGAGGGAGCACAACCGAATCGCCGATGACATCGCTGACGACCATCCCGATTGGAGTGACGAACAGATTTTTCAAGCGGCTCGGACGATTGTGATCGCAGAAATTCAGTCGATCACGTACAACGAATTCTTGCCCGCGCTGCTCGGTGAAAACGCCATCTCCGATTGCGAAGGCTACGATGCGAGTGTCGATCCATCGATCGCGAACGAATTTTCCACGGCGGCGTTCCGGTTTGGACACACCACGCTCAGCGATGAAGTCGACTTTGTTGGCAACGATGGAATCGAGGTTCGCGAGGCTCTCTCGCTTGCCAATGCGTTCTTTAACCCGTCGCTGCTCGAAGAAACCGGCATCGATTCGATCTTGAAAGCGGGAGCATCAAGTTTGTCGCAAGAAGTCGATTTGGAAGTCGTCGATAGTTTGCGTAATTTTCTGTTCGGGGCTCCTGGATCGGGCGGATTTGACTTGGTTTCGTTGAATATCCAACGAGGCCGTGATCATGGATTGGCCGATTTCAATTCAGTTCGCACCGCATACGGTTTGGATGCCTATGAATCGTTCTCTGAGATCACCAGTGACAGCGAACTGAGTGCGAAACTGGAAAGTCTGTACGGCGACGTCAGCAACATCGATTTGTGGGTTGGTTTGTTGGCCGAAGACCACGCTGACGACAGTTCGCTTGGCGAGACCGCATCGACGATCATTGCGGACCAGTTCGAGCGAATTCGCGATGGCGATCGTTTCTACTATGAAAATACGCTCTCGGACCGTGAGATTCGCGTGATCGAAAACACCACGCTGGCGGATGTGATCCAGCGGAACACCGACATCAATTCGTTGCAAGAGAATGTGTTTTTCTTTGAGCCTTCGGTCACCGGGACGGTCCTCGCTGAAACGCCCGTGGTCGATTCGATATTCACGAATCGCAATGACAAACGTTCGGCAAGAAACAGTGGCCGTCCGACCGATCGTTTCCGTTCGGTAGTGCCGATCGAAGGCGTTACGGTCGAGTTGCTCGATGACGGCGGCAATGTGGTCGATACCGCGGTAACCGATCGTTCGGGAAATTACAAGTTTGACTCGTTTAATCATTCCGGAGCGTATCAAATTCGCGTCGCGTCAACCGACAATGTGGACGCTGGCACTGACGATGCCGTTGACATTCTGATCAGCAGCGGTGACGTAAATCTAAAAGGGATCAACTTGACGTTGACATCCTAGCAGCGGCACGGTGATGTCGTTGGATTGGTTGAAGCAATGGGGGTGGCATCGCATATTGGGGGTCGTTTTGTTATCGCCCAACCCTGCAGTCACCTCTCTACCGACGACGAAGACTGCTGACTTATCCGCAATCGAATAGGCCGAAGGCCGACACACGGACGGCAGAGTGTGTCGCCCGCCGGGCTATGCTTACCGGCATCCACTAGCCGGTGGCTCACGCAGCCGGCAGAGGGTATGTCGGGCTTTGGCCTGTAATCGTCTCTTCCACTCTTCCTTTATCCGTTGGATCGAACACGGCGAAATGGTTATACTTTCGAATATGAATAGTGAAGTCACCAAGATTTTGACAGCCATCGATGGCGGCGACCGGCAGGCGGCGGGCCAGTTATTGCCGCTGGTCTATGACGAACTTCGCCGTTTGGCGTCGCACAAGATGACGCAAGAAAAAGCGGGGCAAACGCTGCAACCGACTGCCTTGGTTCACGAAGCCTTTATGCGTTTGGTCGGCGGCGAGGATCGTGCGCAGTGGGACAGCCGCGGGCACTTTTTTGCGGCGGCGGCCGAGGCGATGCGGCGAATCTTGATCGAAAGTGCGCGGCGTCGCAACGCGGAAAAACGCGGCGGTGGATTGGTCCGATCTGAATTGAATGACGACGATGCCGTATTGGACCCAGATGATTTCGAGACCTTGTTGTCGCTCGATGAAGCTCTCACCAAGCTTGCCAGCGAAGATCCGGAATTAGCAAAACTCGTCGAACTACGCTACTTTACCGGATTGACGATCGACGAGACGGCCGAAGTGCTCGGTGTTTCGCCGCGGACGACCAAGCGGAATTGGACCTATGCTCGTGCTTGGTTGCGACGAGAACTCGATGCTCAAGAGTAGATGTTCATGTTGTTTTGTTTGCGGCGGCAACGGCGAAAATGAAGAATCCAGCAAATCGATGGCCTGTATCCGACTTGTATCACGCATGACAATGGAGAGCGAGATATTTTCGTGCCGATCGAGTTTTAGGTCCTTATGAGCAGTCCCAACGAACGATCGATTTTTTTGGAAGCGATTGATTCGCCGACACCGCAGCAACGCAACGACTATCTTGACTCGGTTTGCGGCGATAATGCGGCATTGCGAGCCTCGGTTGAAGCGTTGTTGGCGGCGCACGACCGCCCCTCCAACCCGCTGGACACTCCGCTTGGCAAGGGACTGTGTGACCTGCCCACGCTCACGGCGATCGACCAGCCCTCGAAATCAACCGAACACGTCGGTATGAAAATCGGGTCGTATCGCTTGATGGAACAGATTGGCGAGGGCGGGTTTGGATTGGTGTTTGTTGCTCAACAAGAACGACCAGTCAAACGTCTTGTCGCACTCAAAATCGTCAAACCGGGGACGGGATCCAAAGAGGTCATTGCGCGCTTTGAAGCCGAGCGACAAGCGGTTGCCATGATGGACCATCCTAACATTGCACAGGTCTTTGACGCCGGTGTCACAGAGGATGCTCGTCCCTATTTCGTGATGGAACTCGTTCGCGGTGTTCCAATCACCGAGTTCTGCGACAATCATCAATTGAATATCGTCGAGCGTTTAAGCTTGTTTACGGACGTGTGTTCGGCGGTTCAGCATGCGCATCAAAAGGGAGTGATCCACCGCGACATCAAACCGAGCAACGTGATGGTGACACTTCACGATGATAAACCGGTGGTGATAGTAATCGTTTTTGGCGTCGCCAAGGCGATTGGCCAAACCTTGACCGACAAGACGATCTACACTCGCTTTTTCTCGATG
>NZ_JBFHFD010000781.1:0-3600 GCF_041583735.1 Novipirellula sp. | reverse complement strand
GTTCCCGACCGCGAAGCCAAGTCCATTTCGCACGAGACCACCTTTCACGCGGATGTCACCGATCGCGAAGTTTTACAGGCGATCCTGTTGCGATTGACCGAACAAGTGGGCCGGCGATTGCGTCGCCATGATCGTTATTGCAATACCGTGTCCTTGAAGCTGCGGTTCAGTGATTTTCAGACACTCGCCCGTTCGGCCGCTCTCGCTTCGCCAAGCAATTCGACGAACGAGTTATGGGAAACCGTGCGTGACAAATTGCTCACTCGGATTCGCATCGATCAACCGGTTCGGTTGGTCGGCATGGGCGTGAGCTCGCTGGTCAGCTCACGGACTCGCCAACTTGATCTGTTCGATGACAACGATCGGCGTGACGCGCAGGTGGACCAGACCACCGATTCGATCCTTGACCGATTCGGCAAAAATGCAATCCGTCGTGGCACGACGCTGGAATCTTAAGC
Organism: Novipirellula sp.; assembly: GCF_041583735.1. NCBI lineage: Bacteria > Pseudomonadati > Planctomycetota > Planctomycetia > Pirellulales > Pirellulaceae > Novipirellula > Novipirellula sp. Next base: position 3,142 of record NZ_JBFHFD010000781.1, on the reverse strand, counting down.
TCGTCGATAGCGGGTCTGACGTTCTGCGTCTGACGTTCTGCGTCCCTTGCAACCGAGCGGATGGAGTGCGGATGGCGGAGCGTTTTTGTACGTGATCGAATTTAAGAGGCGACGGTCGACTGGCTGCGATACTCGCGAGGACTGCACTGCATTGTTTTTCGGAATTGTCGCGAGAAATAATTGCTGTCGTTAAAGCCAACTTCAAAGGCAATCTCGGTGACTCCTTGGTTTGTCGTGCGAAGCAATTGTGCCGCGCGGTCGATTCGCAACCGAATCAAATGGGCAATCGGCGTACATCCCATCGCGGATTCAAACGCTCGCAGAAAACTTCGTCGTGACATCTGGGACAATTCAATCAAGTCATCCAATTGAATTGGCTCGGTAAAGTGACTCTCTAAATGCGAAATCGCATTGGCGATGCTCAACAGCGAGATGGAATCAACATTCTTTGTCCGTCCGTAACATCGTGAAAGATGGCCAACGATTTGCATGAAGGTTGCAGTCGCAATGAACTGAAATCCACTCGTTCGATCACGCAGTTCGCTGTCAAGTTGCTGAATCAAATCCACGGCGGTGGCAAGTTCCGACCGGGTGACTTTTAATCGGCTTTTGAACTGGTGCTGGCGTCGCCACGTGGGTTCGAGATGAAACAACGCGTGATATCCCGGTAACGAGGGAAGATCGTGCAGTCGCAGCGACAGTGCTTCCTGCTGAAACAGGATGTTGGTTAGCTGCAACCGGTTGGTGTTCAAATAGTCATGGGGCCGAGATCCACCAATCACGAACACATCCCCCGTGGTCAACGGCCACGAATCTTCACCGGTGACGTGAAGTCCCTCACCGCCGGTGACGACCACGATTTCGGAAAATTCATGGGTATGGATTCCAAACGATTCTTGCGGATCTCGGCGTTCCACCGCAATTGGAAACCCATCCTCGTGGAACCAGTCTTCATTTTTCAGGATTTGCATGGTGGTTTCCCCGCTTTTTGGTTCCGGGGGCATTACGAACGCGCGGTCGAGCCACGGAATGGGGCCAACAGAATCGACGCCGGTGGCATTATTGTGCTAGTAAATGACACGATAGTGAAGGTGGGAGCCCAAAAACTACATTATCGTCTTCGTATTGCCCCTAAGCTTAAAAGGTCTATTCAGGAAGCGAATGCCTTTGGGGGGCCTCATTCGCCCACGATTCGGGCTCGGAATGCGTTTTTGAATGCGACTGGTTCATTACGATTGAGGAAACTGCCGCGATGGTTAAATCTGCAAACATGGAAACCGCTTACCGATTAGCGCACGAGCGGTACGAGTCGCTTGGCGTTGACGTCGACGACGTAATCGAGCGATTGAAAAACGTCGCGATTTCGCTGCATTGTTGGCAGGGGGATGACGTCGCAGGCTTCGAAGACAACGGCAGCGAATTGGGCAGCGGATTGGCCGTCACGGGGAATTACCCTGGTCGCGCTCGCACTGCCGATGAACTTCGCCAAGACTTGCAGATGGCCTATTCGCTGATTCCTGGCGATCATCGTCTAAACCTGCATGCTTGCTACGGTGAATTCCACGGTCAAGTTGACCGCGATGAAATCGGGGTTGCTCATTTCGAGGGCTGGATTCAATGGGCAAAAGAGCAAGGCGTCAGCCTCGATTTTAACCCGACCTTCTTTGCTCATGAAAAAGCGTTGGACGGTTTTACGCTTTCACATCAGGACGCGGGTGTTCGTCAATTCTGGATCGATCATGGGATCGCATGCCGTCACATCGCTGCGGAAATGGGCAAGGCACAAGGCAACCCGTGCATCAATAACTTTTGGGTTCCTGACGGTTACAAGGACACGCCTGCGGATCGCAAATCACCACGCGAACGATTGGCCGCTTCGTTGGACCAAATCTTTGCCGAACCGGTTAGCAACGACCATACGCTCGATGCCGTGGAATGCAAATTGTTCGGGATCGGGTCGGAGAGCTACGTGGTCGGTTCGCACGAATTTTATCTTGGTTATGCAATTTCACGCCAGAAATTGCTCTGTCTCGACGCCGGACACTTTCACCCCACCGAAGTAATCTCGGACAAAATATCGTCCGTATTGATGTATGTTCCCGAAGTGCTTCTGCACGTCAGCCGCGGGGTGCGTTGGGACAGCGATCACGTGGTCACGTTCAACGACGAACTTCAAGCGATCGCTCACGAAATTGTGAGAGGCAAACATCTCGATCGCGTGCACATCGGACTCGACTTCTTTGACGCCAGCATCAATCGGATTGCGGCGTGGGCGGTCGGTACCCGCAATGTGGTGAAGGCTTTGTTAATGGCGATGTTGGAACCTACAGAGACACTGCAACAATTTGAACGCGATGGCGATTACACGTCGCGGTTGGCGATGATGGAAGAATTGAAATCGATGCCGTTTGCCGCCGTCTGGGACTATTACTGCCAAACCACTGGCGTGCCCGTGGGGGCCGAATGGCTCGATAAAGTGCGTGAGTATGAATCAACGACGCTGTCGTCGAGAGCAAGTCAAACGGCTTCGGCCTGAGACGAAGCTCCGCTGAATTTAGTTTGCCGATAACGAAATTCGCAGCAACATTCGGGATTCGAATCCAGGGAGCGAAACGCTCTGCACGGTTTCAAAACCGGTGACTTTCATGCTGCCGGCTTTACGAATTGCATGCGTCAATCATAACAACCCAAGCGAAGTCTAAGGAAACAACTGGATGAACGAAGCCTTGGCCGACACCGTTGATGAACGAGTTGCTGAAGAACATACCGGTGGTGAGTACGAACGCCAACGCGTCCCCGACAAAGCGTTACTAGGTGCCGGGAAATTCTGGGGCATGTATGCTGGCGAACACGCAGCAGGCACCGAATTTATGATCGGGCCACTGTTTTTGGCCGCCGGAGCGAGCCTCGCCGATTTGATCCTCGGGTTGCTCTTAGGCAACATTTTGGCGGTGTTGACGTGGCGTTACCTTGTCACTCCGATTGCGATCTCCAAACGATTTACGCTCTACTACCAACTCGAACGGATCGCCGGCGGATCACTCGTGAAGCTTTACAACGTCGTCAACGGCGTGTTGTTCTGCTTCCTAGCCGGCGCGATGGTGACGGTTTCGGCCAGCGCGGTCGGTGTACCATTTGACAT
>NZ_JBFHFD010000780.1:0-3632 GCF_041583735.1 Novipirellula sp. | reverse complement strand
GCATGCGGACGGCTTGAAAAGCCGTGCGATTATTGTTGCAGAAAGGCGGTTGGGCTAAACCGTAAAGTTGCCTGTGATCGCGGCCCAGTTGTAGTAGCCCTGGATTCCGGACAGCGTGGCAATGGTATTGTCGCGTTCAAGAGCACGACGAAAGTAACTGCGTGTGTCGCGATCCCAGCGAAACTGGACAAGTTCGCTCGCAGAACAGGGGTTTCCAAAGTAGCGATCGTGTAATGACGTTCCGGTATGCTCGTCAAATTTTAGGACGAGTGCTACTGCGGGGTTGCCGTTGGCATAGGGACAATCCGAGAGTTCGCCGATTTGGCGATACCCCATCACACGTTTGTACAATCGAGCGTGCTTGGGATGGGTCGCGACAACTAAGGCGTCAATGCCGCGGGCGCGGGCGACCTGTACGAGCAGTCGGCTCATCTCAGCCATTGTTTCAATAAAACGCACCGGTGAGTCGCGTCGATCGGCGAGACTGCCAATTTCCGCCAGCCGTAGCCCTTGGTCACGAAGCTCTTTGATTTCTCGCGGATACATCGATTGCATTGGCAACCCCAGGTATCCATCGCCAAACATCGACAGCGTTGATGTTACCGTGTCACCGAGTTTGGCCACCAGGACCTCGGACGTCGGCACCAGGTGGAATGGAGTCAAACGCATTCCGCTGGGCGTGTCGACCGCTAAACCGGCGTCGTAGTACGACTGGTACACTAGTCTGAATGCCTGACGCAGGTCTTCTCGCGATCGAGCCAAGCTGATCGTTAGATCCCGAACAGTGGTTTGCGAAGTTGCCGCATCATGCGTACTCAGTATCGCACTAGACATCGGAGGGTAACTCATTGATTCGTGAATAGACGTTGGAGTGATTCGACCGAGAATCACTGCACGTTTAGCGAGTTTCAGTGCCCCCCAGAACTGAATCCCGCTATTGAAAGCTAGAACAGGAATCCTCATGCGAAGGGATCGCATCGGAGAATCGCGGCAGAATCTCAGTCAACGAGTAACGTTTGAAACGGTTGTCCGGCCAAACGTATCGAGTGCAAGTGATTGCTTTGTGATTTGCTCTCGAAATTTGCGAATCGCACGCCGCTAAGGGGGGGACTGGCGATGTCTTTTAAGTCCCCGTCCCTGATTGATTCCGACCGCACTTTAGAAACAGCCGATTGAGCAGGCCATCACCGCTGTGACGTGAGTCGTTTGGCGAAAGCCACGGTTGGGGGAAAGCCTTAAGTTGGCCGCTTGGGCCAAGGCGTGAAGCATTTTCATCACCCGAATGCGTAAGTTTTGAAGTTGCGCTTTTCAGCCACGCCAGTGGCGGCAGCATGTAGCCTTGGGGGCGTAAGCCCCAGGAAAACGAAGAAAATAATGATCCGAAGCCCCGGAGGGGCGACAGAAAGCAAAATGATCGATCGCTGCCGCCCCTCCGGGGCTATGTAACGAATGGCTCCGGAAATCCTGGAGCTTACGCTTCCAGGCTAAGTGCTGTCGTGCCTCCGGCACTTTAAATGACGCAACACGTCGCCAAAACGGCTGACTCAATCAGCAGTCGCTTCAAACCGGGGTGATTAAGTGCATCGTGGGGTGGACGTTTGTGAGCTAGGTGCCGGTTTGTCACATTATTACATCGCGATTCGCGGAGTCTGTTTGACGAAAGTCGAGAAAAGCGTAAGGAAGCGTTTACAGCCAGTACGGGGGGGAGATTAAGATAGGGGCCAGTCCTGTATCGGTTCTAGCTCACCTCGGTCTCACGCGATTGCCAATTCGAACTTATGAATCATTGGCCTTCATCCCGCTGGAAGATCGCGTACAGCAAAGGATTGTCTCACGACTGGATCGAGCCGTCGCTTCCGTTCGCGTTGATCGGTTCCCACGAAGCGTGCACATTATCGCTCGGTGAGTCACGTATTCCTTCGGCTGTCTATTTGGCGTGCGCGTTTGCCGATGGGATCGAGGTTTGGCCGCTTTGTGCGATTTCCTTCCCGCGATGGGGAATTCTGTTACCGCAGGAGGAATTGTTAGTCGGTCGGACTGCGATCACGTTTAGTCAGCAGGACGTGAATCCACCGCCTGGACCGTCTTCGGCGGAGGTTGATTCAGCAACATCGAATCGCTTTCGCCCAAACGGCCAACCATCCTCTGATTCACGTGTCGGTCGTGGTACTTTTGATGTCGGTGAACGGCAGCACCCATATCCGAAATTGGTGTTGAGCATGGATGGTGAATCTCGCACGAAGACGCTCCGCCGAAGAGTGACGATCTTAGGTAGTCGACACCCCAGTACGTTTCGCGTGCACGGTCTTCGGTTGTCCCCTTATGATCACGCGATCATCGCCGTCAATGATTCGGTGTGGTTGATCGATTTGAAGTGTCCCGAGGGGCTGGCTCAAGAAGAATGGGTAACACGACTTGTTCCAGGCGGCGACCCTGTTGCGATCGGGAACATGAACGTTCAGCTGCAAGCGATCGAGGGGGCGACCGACGGGGCGACCGATGACATCACGGCTGATCTGGGGAATGAGCGTAATCCATTGGGTGGCGAAGCGGGAGAATCGATGCTTCTAAGCGTGAGAGAAGATCGCAAACGACCGCCCGCGAAAACAGCCGCGAAGTCGCTTCCTAGCAGAGTTGCTCACAAACCAATCGTTAATGAAGTTGTCGAGGATGTTCAGGATCGTTCCTTGGTCGACGACGATGAGGATGATGATGAGTTGGCGACGAGAATCACCGACCGCCTGGTATCGATTCAGCAACGAAAAACGTTGCGTCGACGATTGGTCGCGATGGTTGCCTACGGAAGCGCGTTTCTGGTCGCAATTTTCTCAATCACATGGATCGTCGTCCGCTTGCTGATCCCCGCGTTCGCGGATGCAAGTTAGCCGCTTGAGCGTGCTAGGTTTTAGTGCCGTTGGCAGCACACGTTCCGTAGCGAAAGTCGCAAAGACTTTTGGGAATGTAGTACAGGCTGCCAGCCTGGCGTCAGTCGTGGGAGCTGTCGCTCGAGGGATCTTTAGCAAGATCCACTACGGGAGGTGCGTGATGATCGCGGAGCGATCAACGACAATGGCGATTGAGTTTACAGGAAGATGGTTGACAGGAAGATAAGAGGACTGATGTAGCGGGAGCCGCGGAGACTTTCGAATGTGGGATAGGCTTCCAGCCTGTCGTCGTGATAGTGCTGTCGCTAGCGGTTATTGGATCAAGAAAATCGGCGGCAAAAAAATGGGTGGCAAAAACATAAGAGCACTGGCCGTAGCGGAAGTCGCGGAGACTTTTGAGGTGTGGGGGAGGCTTGCAGCCTGCCATCGGTCGTGGAAATGTTGCTTGAGGGATCTTTAGCAAGATCCACTACGGGAAGTGCGTGATGATCGCGGAGCGATCAACGACAATGGCAAATGAGATTACAGGAAGATGGGTGACAGGAAGAAAAGGAACTAGGTGTAGTGAAAGTCGCGGAGACTTTTGGGGGTGTAGCACAGGCTGCCAGCCTTTTTATACCCCAAAACTCATTTGCTTGAATGCAACGAAAGCTTCAACGATGGTCGAGAAACGGCTCATCCCACGCCAGAGAGTTTTTGAGCCGGGAGGACCCTGCGATTTTTTGTCGATGTAGCCGCCTAGAATAG
>NZ_JBFHFD010000779.1:0-3638 GCF_041583735.1 Novipirellula sp. | reverse complement strand
ATCCTGGAATAGACAACATCCGCATTTTGGCTTTCCTATTTTCCTGCCCTCTCCATCTTCCTGCCCAACCCCTGGTTGCCTGGAGTGCAGCTACCGTCGCCTCGCAAGTTTGGTGCTGCAATGTCGATGGTGTCCAGATTCAGGATCGGGGTGCAGGTGACAATCGCAATGCGGTGACACGAACATTCGGTTCGCCACTTTCAATTTTTCTGTCGCACCAATCTCTCTGTCCTCACTTGCGGCATGATCAATCACTGAGCGCCAGCACACGGCGGAGTCGACTGTTGCGGAGTGACGGTATGCGAAACGTCGAGTGGTCCGAGCGAATTTGGTTCGGTGATCACGCGGACGATCGATAGACAGAAAGATTGGTGCGACAGAAAAATGAGACAGCCACGGCGTTTCGTGATTGTGCTCTGAACGCTCGCGTCACTTCATCTTTTACCCCTTTCATCTTTTAACCTCTCGCCTCCACTCAGGTGCAAGATGCCAACTCCGGAAAAAGTGACATTGCACTTTCGCTTTACCATCTTCCTGCCCAACCTCAGATGCACGCAGGGACAGTGCGTACTGGCGGGGTGGTCGTGGACGTTTGAGACGACTCAGTACAGATCCAGCAAGGGGGCGAGTCCGCGCACGACCAATCGGACCTGTCTCCACTTGCCACCATGCCAAAGTGATCTAAGGCGTGATCGGTTTGCTCGATCGGTTTGCGGTTGGTTGTCGAAATGAAGTATTCGACCGGATAGCGTCCTTTTGGCACGGGCGTGGGATCCGATCTCGCTATTGCTTTTCTTCGCCGGAACTTGAAAGCTCAAGCTACAGGTCGGATTCGAGTTATTTGCATTCTTCTCGGGTCCAGAACCGGTAGTCGCCGAATTCGTGGACGGCCGACAGCCCGTTTGCAAACATCGCCTTGCTCGGTTCGCGTCTCCCTTGATTTTGGCAAACCAACGTTGCATCCAATCCGCCGGGATGTGGTCGAACTGGTCCATCAAGATCAATGTCTCGACACAGTTCATCCGGTCGGTCATGTGCTTGGCAGTCTTAATCTACTTTGCGACCGCGTCGACGTGCCGCGGCACGGTCTCCATTCACCGCCAAGTTTGAAACCCTCAACGCCTATCACCAAGATGTCTCAGCAGAGAGCGTGTGTGCACTAGGGCCCGTTCTCACCGGCCATTTTAAAGACGCGGCGGTGAAGAGCCTCTTTCTTTTTGATGCCGCGCGCCCTGTGATCGCGGGTTTGATGCCTGGGTAGATGGCAGTCGAAATTCTGGTTTATTTCTGTGGATACCTATGCTCCTACCCTACGGTACTGACGCTCCTGTCTACCACCATCCGGTAGCCACGATCAGTATCATTGCCACCAATACCGCGTTGTTTCTGCTCACCGGAATGGGTGAATACGGCAACTACGATTGGTTAATTCTAGAATATGACCGCATCAATCCGCTGCAGTGGGTGACCAGTGCGTTCATGCACGCGTCCTGGTCCCACTTGATCGGGAACATGATCTTCTTGTGGTGCTTCGGGCTGATCATCGAGGGCAAATTGGGCTGGTACCGATTTAGCCTACTCTATCTGGGGCTCGCCCTTGCCGATGGAGCGATCGGGCAAATTCCGATGTTCTTGTTCACCGATGGCCAGGGCGGCGCACTCGGTGCCTCCGGGGTGATCTTTGCGTTACTCGCCGTGGCGGTGATCTGGGCTCCCCAAAATGACATTCACTTCTTTTATGTCTGGGGCTGGCTGTTTTATGGCACGATCGAAATCCCGATCAGCGTGGTCGCGTTCTTCTACTTTGCAGCCGAGTTTCTGCAAGTTGCTTGGACGGGAATCCGAATGTCCACCCCCATGCTGCACCTGCTAGGGATGTCGGTCGGAATCCCCTTCGCAATCTTCATGCTCAAGTATGACCTGGTCGACTGTGAGGGTTGGGATCTATTCTCACGACTGGGGATCCGGCGGTTCGGTACCAACCGCGTTTCAGACAATAGCGATACCGACTCCGTAGACGATGCATCGCATCGCGGTTGCAACGTATTGACGCCCACCGCAACCACTACGACCAACAGTGCCTTGACTCGGCCGGAACGCGATCCTTGTGCGACCGCATTCGAGTCATTCACCCGTGCCGTTCGGGCAAATCGCACCGAAGAGGCAATCGCATGCTTTGCCCGACTTCGCGAAAACACTTGCGTTGCCGCAGTTCCTGATTCGACACTGGTTGCATATGCCAACCAACTTTGCAAAACGGATCGCCACGCGGAACGACTTCTGCCACTTCGCTATCTCGCATCGCGGTCTTCGAAATATTCAAACAATGCACGTCTGCAGATTGCGGTCATTGAACTGCGGCACAACGACGATCCGCATTCAGCGGTCAAGATTCTGAGTAACATGAGCTTACCGCTGACGGAGCAAGTTGCAAACGCGAGGAAGAGAATCCTTCGAGCAGCGAACGCCCGACTTCGCGAACGCCAAGCCGACGAAACGGAACCGATTTCGTAGCGGAGTTCGCCAGAAAAAACTCTCCCGAGGATCTCCAAAAAAATTCATAACCTTGCACTGCTTCGAACGTTGCGATTCGCGTTGCGACAGATCACACGACACTTCTTATCCGGAGAAATTTCATGCCAAACGAAACTCAAACGACATGCCCGTGTTGCCTAAAGCAGATGACGACGAGCGATGAAAGCTGTCCGACCTGCGGGTACAGCGATCGTGACGTTCATCTGCGACGATTACAGCTGGAGGGCGAAGCAGAGCGTCGCATCGAACGAGCCAAACTGCTAGGAAAACTGTTTCGATTCCTACGATTGACGCACCTATTTCGTTAGCCAATCTTCGGTCGCTGACCCCGGAGCATCCGCTAGCGGCTGCCGGCTCACAGTGCTGCGGTCCAAAACAGCTTCCGCGTACCTTTTCTTCGCCGTCACGTTAGAACCAACCCGTCCCCGAAATCTGCGGATCGATGCCGCGTGTGGTGGTCACTGAAAATTTCGTTCGGCGATTGCCCGGACGACAGATAGACAGAAAGATTGGTGCGACAGAAAAATGAGCCTGCCATGGCGCTTCGTAGTTGGGCCTGAACGCTCACGTTGTCTTCATCTTTTAACCGGTCATTTTTTAACCTTTCCCTTCTTCTCAGGTGAAAGGTGACGATGCCGGAATAGACAACATCCGCATTTTGGCTTTCCTATGTTTCTGCCCCCTCCATCTTCCTGCCCAACCTCTGGTTGCCTGGAGTGCACCTGCCATCGCTTCACGAGCTTGCTGCTGCGACGTCAATGCTGTCTGGATTCACCTTCGGGAAGCAGGCGACAATCGCTATGTGGCGAGACAACCATTCGATTCGCCATCGTTCAATCTTTCTGTCGCACCAATCTTTCTGTCCTCACTTGCGGCATCCTAAATACACCGAAGGACGTGAACGGCGAGGTCGACTGCTGCGGAATGAACACTCCTGTAGTGTGCCGAACTCTCTGTGAATGTGGTTCGACGATTGCTCGGACGATCGATAGACAGAAAGATTGGTGCGACAGAAAAATGAGACAGCCACGGCGCTTCGCAGTTGGACCTGAACACTCGTGTCTTCTTCATTTTTTAACCGGTCATTTTTTAACCTTTCGCTT
>NZ_JBFHFD010000778.1:0-3657 GCF_041583735.1 Novipirellula sp. | reverse complement strand
AGAAAAACGATGATTGTGAACGTGCTGTAGAACTTGTGATGTCGACGATTGTTCACTGTTTGTGTACTCAACACTAGCCCACTTTATTCGCTAAAGCATTGATAAAAAAGCACTTACAGTCAGAACGGAGCAAAAAACCACACCAAAAGTGGGGCTTCGGATTGCCGTAGGCCCCTTGGTGCGCGTATTTGCACTTATTTGACCGGATCTTAATGGTGACCTAGATACCTGTGTTGTTCCGCATCACCGGAAACTGCTGATTTTGTACGACATCACCGCTGGCATACCTTGAACGGTATGGCGGCCGTTCTCATAGCCAATCCCGTCTCACGCCCTTCGATCTACAAATCATCATGAGCGCATCTGCATCGATCCTGTTAGTCGACGACGACCAACACCTCGCCGATTCCATGGCGCAGTGGTTACGTGAGATGTCCAATCATGTTGAGACGGCGGGAACATTGACGGCAGCCAAAGCGGCGCTGAAAAAGCAAAAATTTGATTTGGTGATTACCGATCTTCGTCTCGGAGCGGACGACGGATTCGATTTGATCGGCTACACCAAAAAACAATATCCGGACACCTCCGTGCTGGTGATCACCGGCTACGCGACTCCGGACACGGCGGTTCAAGCGGTCCGTGCGGGTGCATTTGATCTATTGACGAAACCGTTGATCGATGACGAATTGACCTTGGCGATCGAACGCGCGGTCGAGCAGCGAAAGATTGCTCAAGAGAACGAGACGCTGCGTTTGCAGTTAGATCGCCGCAGCGGGATGGAGAACATCCTCAGTCACGATTATCGCATGCTAAAGGTATTTGATGTCATCGACAGCGTGGCGGACGCGCGAGCTTCGATTTTAATCACGGGCGAAAACGGCACGGGGAAAAGCATGATTGCCCGAGCCATTCACGCTCGTAGCTCGCGGCGAAACGGGCCCTTTGTCGAGGTTGCTTGTGGGGCATTACCGGACACACTGCTCGAAAGTGAATTGTTCGGTCACGTTTCAGGTGCGTTCACGGGAGCCAACCATGACAAGCCTGGCAAGTTCGACATGGCAGACGGCGGCACGCTGTTCTTGGACGAAATCGCGACGGCAACTCCGGCAATGCAAGTCAAGCTGTTACGCGTGTTACAAGAATTCAAATTCGAGCCGCTCGGAGGCAACGAAACGCATTCGGTCGACACTCGTGTGATCTTGGCCACCAACGAAGACCTGACCGGTGCGGTAACAAGTGGTGCGTTCCGGCAAGATTTGTACTACCGAATCAACGTAGTGAACATTGTTTTGCCACCGCTGCGAGAACGTCCCGGCGACGTCACATTGTTGGTGGACCATTTTCTCACCGAAGCTGCGGAATCGTGCGGTCGCGAGATCGAAGGTTTTGACCGCGAGGCCATTGCGGCTTTACAAAGCTACGGTTGGCCGGGGAACGTACGTCAACTCGAGAACATTGTCGAGCGTGCCGTCCTGCTTGGCCGAGGTTCAATATTGACGGTCGAGGATCTGCCACCCGAAGTGACAGGGCGAACATCCGACGTGGCCTTTTCCAGTCCTACGACCAATCCCACCAACCGCGTCAACCACGCGATCGGTCAAGTCGACGGCAAAACATTGCGTGAAGCTTTAGAAGTACCCGAGCGAGAAATCATCCTGCAATCGCTGCGCTGCCATCACTGGAATCGAGCCGCCACTGCGGACGCGCTGGACATCAACCGCACGACGCTTTACAAAAAAATGAAGCGTCTCGGCTTGGATGACCCACGTCTGCAATACGCAAACTAACGCTTCGATCGCCTCACTGCGAATTCACACGGTTGTCGATTTCCGACAGCTGAAAACGAGTGCTGACAACCGAGTGTTTTTCGGGGCCCGGACGATACTTGATATAGGTTGTTGCGTAGAGGGTTCCGTCGCTCAAACACTCGAGTCCGGGATAACCGCAGTCAAAAACATTTTTCGCATGATTATGCAGTAGTTTGATCCGGTACTGGCCGGGACGCCCTTTTTTAATGTCGTCATAGCTGCCCACCCAAGCCACAAAGTGTCCTTTAGTTTTGCTTTGCGGCGCTTGATCGCGAAATGCGATGACCCAGCGTCCATCGGGGGCCTGGACTCCCATATGCCGATCGCCAGTCAGTCCCCACGCGGTATCGACAGGTTCGCTCCAGGTTTCTCCTTCGTCACGAGAAAACATCATCAAACTGTGACTGGTATGTGTATTTTCTCGCATCAAACAACACAATTCCTTTCCATCGGGTGAACGTAGCAGAAAAGGTTCGCACGGGTTTTTGCCATCGACTGCGGCGACCACTTTGGGTTCCGACCAAGTCAGGCCTCCATCCGCGGTGATCGACTGTAACACACTGAGCGGCGTTCGATCTTGCCCATCGGGGCCTTTGTGATAGAGCCCGAGATAGCGTCCGTCTTGTAGACGAATAATGCTGCTGAAGGTCATCACACAGGGAAAGCCGAGCGGCGGCATTTCTTTCCACGTTTTGCCTTCGTCTTCACTCATGATACTCGGCATCCCGGGGCCTCCGCGTTTTCCGAGCGCGGCCGAAAACACCCACAACCGCGCGACTTCCTCAGCGTCCACCATTCGATAAATACTGGGACAATTCTGATGCGTCGAAAACCCAGGGGGTAACGAGGCATCAAGACGCACCCAACTTCGTCCTCCATCGTCGCTACGCGCCATCGGTCCGGCCGCGCCGCCATGGTTAATGCACCACACACAAAAGAGCGTGTCGCTGCCGGGTAGCTTTAGTGTCGTGGGATGTCCCTGGTAGGTCTGCGGCGTGCCCTCGGCGATCACGAGTTGACGCTCGGTTTCCTCGGAAAGATCAATCGTCGGCAAATCATCGGGGTCTCCGCCAAACGCCATCGTCGCACATGGCACCAGACAGGCGAACATCAATACATGGCTCAATACAAATTTCACTGCATGCCTCACGAAGTCTCTCGGATATGTTCAGCTAACAAAATAACAGCACGCCAGATTCACTGTGAAGTAAAGACGCCAAGATGCGATTGCGTAACTGCGGGCCAGTTCGATGCAAGTGGGCAAACGTCGCGGGGTCGACGAACCGTGATGCAACCAACGGCCGGTTGATTTTAACGAGTCGCCCGCGTGAAAGCGACCGTTTTAGACCGGTAGTCTATACACTGAACGAAAAAACAGCGACGGCCGAAACCCCCTGGACTCGCGTCCTGGGCTAACGCCCAATGCCATCTGCTTTCGCCGTAACCGGATGGCTTTTTCAGCGGAGCGGCGCGAGCCGCTACCCAAAGTAGATGGCATTGGGCTAGCGTCTGCCGTCGCTATCACAACGAAGCATCAAAACAAAACCCTGCGCAAACGGAATACCATGGACACCCACGTTTTAGCCATTCAGGGTCAGCCCGATTGCTTTTAACTGCTTGGTGAAGATTCGCTTAGCCACGGTTGGGACGGGGGACGTTTTTACGGCCAGCTCCCTTGACCCCTTTGCGGCGTTTCTTTTGGATTCCGGTCGCTTCGCTCTTGTTTGTGAACTCGACTTCCGAGATGGGTTTGCCGATGTTCTCTTTTAGTTGCAGGACGCGGTCACGTAGCGATGCGGCTCGCTCGAACTCGAGATCCTCGGCGGCTGACAACATCTCTCGCTCGAGT
>NZ_JBFHFD010000777.1:0-3658 GCF_041583735.1 Novipirellula sp. | reverse complement strand
TGATTTGGCGGTAAAACATGTTGTGCAGTCGGCGTTTGGACACAGTGGTCAAAAATGTAGTGCAACGTCGCTGCTGTTACTCGAAAACGATGTGTTCGACGACAAAGCGTTTCGCGAGATGTTGGCCGACGCCGTCTCGAGCATCCGAGTGGGATCCAGTTGGGATTTGTCAACGAAGATGGGGCCGTTGATCAAACCGCCGCAAGCGGAATTGAATCAGGGGTTAAAATCGCTCGAGGACGACGAGTCGTGGTTAGTGATTCCCGAGCACATTGTCGACAACCCCAATTTGTATCGGCCGGGAGTCAAGTGGAATATTCGACCGGGAAGTTTTACGCATCTCACCGAACTGTTCGGCCCGGTGCTCGGCGTGATGCGGTTCTCGCGGCTGGAAGAGGCGATTGAGATCGTGCGTTCGACGGGCTACGGATTGACCAGCGGACTCGAGAGTTTGGATGACCGCGAGATCGCATTGTGGCGTGATTCGGTTCATGCTGGCAACCTGTACATCAACCGTCCGACAACCGGAGCGATCGTGTTGCGGCAACCGTTCGGAGGGGTCGGTCTGAGTGCCTATGGGCCGGGCGTCAAAGCAGGCGGCCCGCATTACGTGTTGCCGTTGATGCGAGTGACCGATGGAAAACCCGCGGTTGAGCTCCCGTCGCACGGTCGGGCAAAAGGCGGCGAGACGTTCGAGAATGAGGAATTAGACCGTTTGAACTCCTTGCTGGAACGGGCTGTCAACGACGCGGTGGTCGATGATGTTGCCGCGGCTCGGATTCAAGCGGCGGCAGCCACGCAACGAGTCGCATTGGAAAACGAGTTTTCGAGTGAACACGATACTTTTCGTTTAATCGGGCAAGACAATATTCGCCGGTATCGGCCGACACAGGCGATGAACCTGCGATTTGACGCTAATGATTCAATTTCGGATATTTGGATTTCGTTGTCGGCGGCAATTACGGTCAAGACGCAGGTGACGTTGTCGATCGATCCCGAGGTGTCCGATGCGATCAAGGATTTACTCGAGATGATTGCAGACATTTTCCCAGGATTGGTCCATCCGATCGACGAGTCGG
The DNA here is from genome assembly GCF_041583735.1 of Novipirellula sp. Classification (NCBI taxonomy): domain Bacteria; kingdom Pseudomonadati; phylum Planctomycetota; class Planctomycetia; order Pirellulales; family Pirellulaceae; genus Novipirellula; species Novipirellula sp. The sequence continues at coordinate 2,579 of NZ_JBFHFD010000777.1, read as the reverse complement.
AATCCGAGTTGGTCGAGCGAATCTCGGCAGGCGACGTCGGTCGACTGCGGTTGGTCGGTTCGACGAAGTCCAAAGAGATCGACGACGCGTGTGCAGAGTCATTTGTGACGGTGATTCGCGAGCCGGTGCTTGTGGAAGGTTCCGTGGAATGTTTGCGATATCTTGACGAACAATCGATCTCGCACGACTACCATCGCTACGGCAACCCCGGCCGCCGCGCCGGCGAAAAACGAGCCGAGGTGCTTTAGGTCTGGATGCTAGATGTTTGGGCGTGTTGTGGTATACGATTGCACTCGCGGACTGTCACCTCTCCACCAACGAAGTTGGGGGAGAGGTAACTACGGAAATAGTCGGAATAAGAGCCAGTCAATCAATCCGACGGCAACGTCAAATGATAGATGCCCAGTGGTTGCGTTACGGCATCACCGCAGCGACATTCGCACCCGCGTTCCGTCGGCGGGTTTGGTTGAGACGCCGGCGCGGACGGGGTTCACGTCGTTGTTCGCCTGGAACTGAAACGTTTTCACGAAGGCACCGACGACGAGCGAGACTTCGAGTTCTCCGAGATGTTTGCCGGGACAGACTCTTGGGCCGTGGCCGAAACCAAAGTGCAGGATGTCTTTGGTCGCACAGCCCGATGCGGCTAGGTGCTGCCATCGTTCAGGGGCAAATTCGTTCGCTCGATATCCGCTCGCTTGAACACCCCAGTGGTCTTCGTGCCGATTCGCATGCCACACGTCTAACAGGATGTGTGTGCGGTTGGGAATAAAGAGGGTTCGCCCATCGGCGGTGTTCACCCAGGTGTCGGCGGTGGCGCGGCGAGGCAAGAAGTACAGCGAGGGTGTCAGTCGCAAGGTCTCATTCAGCACATCGCGAAGGTAGGCGGCACTGGCCAACGTCTCAGGCGTATAGACATCAATGTCCTTTACTTCCTGGAACACTTTTTCTTGTGCGGCTGGGTTGCGGGCCAGATGTGAGATTGCCCACGTTGCATACGACGTGGTTGCTTCGAGAGCCCCCGCTAAAAAGACTTTCAAGTTGCTGATGAGCTTGGCGTCGGGGGCATCGGATTTGAATTGTTTCCACAACGCCTTGTTCTCGGAGCGTGGGGCTAGAACGCATTGGGTCAACTCTTCAAACGCCGCGTCGTCCTGCTTGGCCTGGGCGATTCGCTTTGTCATCCCCGGCAACTTCCGCCACGGGATTCCCAATTTGTTGCGAACCGTGTCGCTGACGATATGGTCGATCACCCGTTCCATCGCCGGCACGTAGCGATTGCATAGCTCGTCATAGGAGATTTCGGCGCCAAAAAAGTTATTGGTCAACATCTCCAACATCACGACCTTGATCTCGGGTTCCAACCGGATGTCGATTGATTCCTGATCATGGCTGGCGAGGTGCTCTCGCAGCACCTCGATTCGCTGCTGGACTGTCGTCCGAAACGTCTCGGCAAACTCGCCAAATTGTTCGGGTTGATACAAGGTGTTCTTGCCAAACGGGCACGCAGCAATCTTGCGTTGCTTTTTCCACTCGGCGCCGTTGGCAAACAGCAGCGTATCTTTGCCGGTCGCTCGTGCAATTCCAATCGATGGCATCGTGTCGCGATCAAATTGTCCTGGGCGATCCCCCGTCGCCGTCGCGATCGCCCGAATGATTCCGGGGTCGCGGGTGACCAGCACCGGAGCGAAGCCAGGAACGTCTAAGTAGCGATTGTGTCGTCCTGGGCCTTGTTCGTCGTCGGCGGCATGAAAGTAGGTTTCCAGGATGCGGATGGGATCATGGAAATTCCAGCGATGCGGAAACGGCAGCGATGGTCGATCGGATCCAGGATGAAATAGACGCACCCGAGATGGCAGGCAATCGCCGTCAAAGGGATTGATGGCGAACAACTGCTTTGGCAGTCGAGCGATTCGCCGGAACGCGGTACGGCAGCCGCCTGCAACTGGAGTGAATTTCGTCATCGCTGCAATTTATTCCTCGAAGCCGAATTCGCGCATCCAGTGCTCGACTTCGTCGCTTGATACTTTGCCTTTGGGTTTGCCGCTGCGGCTATGACTGCCGCCCTGCCCTGCCCCATCGGGGATTTCGATCGCTAATCGGGGATGGTCTTCAAGTAAATCATCTAGCCACGGATCGGCGTCAAATGGCGTGGCACCGCGCCGTTTAGCGGCGTCTTGCAAGCGGTGGTCCGATGACACGACCGCAAGTTGTTTAGGCGCCGAGTGTTCGCTGATCAGCCGCTCGATCAAATCGTCGGCTTCCGGTTCGTCGACCGCAAATCGGATGTCGAGTCCGGAAACCTCGTATCGGCTGACGGCATTGCTCGGCGGACAGCGGGCGTCAAACACGACGCAGGTGCGATTGCGAACAAATTCGGGCAGATGATCGCAGAGCCGAGAGATCAGCCGATTGCGTTCGGCCTCCAACCAGCGTGATTGGTGAGTCGTGGCGCGAGCGAAGCCGCCGCGTCCGGGCGCCGCAACGGGCCCAATGACGTTGTATCCATCCACCAGCAGTAAAAGTGACATCGATCGAACTTTGTCGCGAAGTAGCTCCTTTGGAAAGAGCGCGGTCCGCTC
>NZ_JBFHFD010000776.1:0-3692 GCF_041583735.1 Novipirellula sp. | reverse complement strand
TGTTCCGCACTCATTTGACGAAGATAGAAACGAGAGAACTTGGGCATCTCGCCAATCGTAGGATCGTCGATTTCATTGGCCGGTCCCAACAAAGCCTTCAAGTTGTAGGGGCGACTGAGCGTGATCCAGGTGATTAGTTGTTTGGTGTCGTAACTGCTCTTGCGGAATTCTTTTGCTAAATCCTCCAGCAACGCGGGATGCGAAGCAGGATTATGAGGCCCCAAATCATCAATCGGTTTGGTGAAACCAAAGCCGAGGAAGTGCGACCAGATTCGGTTGACGGCCATCTTGTCTAGGAATTCGCTTTCCAGCATCAAACGGCCAAGTTCCTGGCGACGATTCACCTCGCTTACGTAACCGCTCTTTTCAATCTCGGTGCCGTCGGTGAATACCGGATAGGCGACTTTGGTTAATCCATTGCGAAGTTCGTAGAACACCAACGCGTCGTTGGGGTCACCCGCTTCGCCGGCAAAGTCCTCGCTTACCAATTCAGCGTGATCGATGTCTCGCGTTCCGCTAACAAAACGTCGCAGCGAACGTGTTTGCCGAAAGAACGAATTGAACTCCCAAAACTTTTGCTGCTTCCACTGATTGAACGGATGGTTGTGACACTGAGTGCACTGAACTTGTTGGCCGAGGAAAATTCGCGAGGTGCTGCTGGTCGCCAACACGCCATTTTCATCGTTGACCTTGTCGACCAAAAAATTGACCGCTCCGTTGAATTTGTCGGTTCCTGGCTTGGTCGAACCTTCGGCGGTGACCAATTCGTAAACCATCGTGTTGTAAGGTTTGTTCGTCGCAAATGCATCGCGAAGATACTTCTGCATGCCATCGCGGCTGGTCATCGAGCGTCGGTCGGTTCCACCCGAGCGGCCGATCAGCACGTTCGTCCAAATCGACCCCCAGTGATTCGCGTACTCTTCGGTGTATTTGTCGTCATACAACAGTTGATCGACCAATTTGGCTCGCTTGTCACTTCCCTTGCTGTCGAGAAACGTCTTCAGTTCCACCAGCGTGGGGATCCGGCCAATCACGTCCAAGTAAACGCGGCGACACCATGTCGCATCATCGACTTCGGGAGCCGGCCGAATCTCGTAGTCACGCCAACCTTGCTCGATCGCGTCGTTAATCAAGGCGACTTGGCTTGGTACGGCGTCGGCAGCCGATGCCGGCGACGCTGCCACAAACGACATCCCCAACGTGATGGTTATTAAAACCAACCCGATGAACCCATTTGTATTTCGGTGTCGCTGTGTCGCTCGCATCATTGCAGATTTTCCGCTAGGCATAGTGAGTTGCAGTCACGTGAGTTGCAGTCACCCCCAACATGGAGTTGCAAACACAGGATCATCTCGATTGCCCCGCAGTGGGGGATGGTCTTGGTTTTTGCCTGATCGCAAAACCAAGTGGCACCCGCTAGGGTTTTGATCGTACGAGAAGGTCAAAAATCGACGCAGATGATCTTCTGACTCGCAGTCTCGTATCCACGGTGACCGCGATGGTGTTAGGCATTTCCAGGGTGACAATGTTGTAACGTCGAGCAATGTGAGATGTACTCGCACGCTCGGCCACAACCCCTATTCTATTAGCGAAATTCCCTGCTCACAAAGATGGAATCGCCGTCAGGTCCCCTAGCGGCGAAAAAAGTCGCCGTTTTCTAACGAAATTGCAGTCTGGAGCCCTGCAAATGCATTCGGGCTATGATTTGAGGCCTGTTTCCAAAACGCACACGGGGGGGCGAGGATGCCAAGGGTGATGCCGCCGCAGTGCCGAATCTTCGCTTCGCTGCGATCCGGCCTTCGTCACGATCGCCAGCTTTCCCATCGATCACCAGCTTTCCCATCGATCGCCAGCTACCGCGGGGCCGGTCGATCAAGCGATCTCGGACTCGACCAGATTCCACGTTGCTGAATCGGTTTCCGCCTGCCACAAATTGGGAAGAGGGTCCCCGCTCAGCAAACTCTGGATGATGGTCGCCATTGGATCCGGAGCGACAATTGCGACGATTTCATCACGGCTTTTCTTAGCCGCTTTACGAACCGCCTTCAAAACCCGCGCGCGAGCCTCGCGGATCGTTTCTCCGCCCGGAGGACAAATGTCGTCCGGTGATTCCAGACCGGTGCGGTAGACACGCGGCTGGTTACGGCGAACTTCTTCGATCAGCTTGCCGTGCCACAAGCCATGGTCAATGTTGCGAAACACATCCACCACTTTGATCCGTATGTCGCGTCCCTTCGCCAATCGTGCGGCTGTTTCACGCGCCGATTCGCAGGGGGAGGTGTAGATCGTTTTGAAGCGGACATCCGCGAGCTCGGCAGCCAACAAGTTGGCCTGCACCGTCCCACGGTCGCTCATTGGCATATCGAGCGAGCCTTTGATCCGCTGCTCGTCGTCAAATTTGGTGGCACCCGGCCGCACCACCAGCACGCGTGACATCACCGGCATACGAAGCGTGATCATGATCCTGCTCCTGTTGACCCGTTTGCTGTTTTCCCGTTGGCGGCAGCAATGGACCGGTCCAACTGCGAAATTGCGTCACCGTAATCATCCGCGCGAAAGATTCCTGATCCTACGACAAACAAGTCGCAACCTGCCGCGCGAGCTTGACCAATCGTTTCATGATTGATTCCACCGTCGATTTGAAGCAGCAAATCAGGATGGCTCTCTCGCAGAAGTTTCAATTTGTCCAAGGCGACCGGATTGAATGATTGCCCACCAAACCCTGCATTTACGCTCATCACCAAAACCATGTCCACGTCCTCAAGACAGGGATCGAGGTCTCGGATCGGCGTATCGGGGTTCAGCGCCACGCCGACGCCCACCCCAAGCTTCTTGATTTCGCGTGCGGTGTAGACCGCATCTTCGACCGCTTCGACGTGAAACGTCAGGATGTCAGCACCAGCGTCGACCATCGGCCGCGCGTATTTCAGTGGATCACTGATCATCAGATGCACGTCCAACGGCAGGTCGGTGTGCCGACGCAAACCTTCGATAATGGGCATCCCGTAGGTCAGGTTCGGGACAAAATGCCCGTCCATCACATCCAAGTGCAATACTTTCGTCCCCGCGTCGGCTAATTTTGCAACTTCGGACCGTAAGTCACCAAAGTCACAAATCAGCATGCTCGGCAGTACTGCCGGCGCCGCGTCTCGGATCGCATCGAGCTTCGCTCGGGTCATTCACTTTTCTCGCAAACGTGTCAGGGTTCGACATCACCTTCCATCGGCGATTCGCTTCTTGCGATTCCATTCTTACCGGAGTGGCAAGGGAATCGGGAATGATCGATCTGGCTAATCGCGTTTAAGCAGACTTGTCGGATCAATCACGTCGAATTGATCGCAACAGATTGATCGCGTGAACCGCCACTTGTCAATTCGATGATTTGTGGCGAATCCACCCAAATAGTGGGGGTTTGGTAACTTGCTGCCTCTGATTCCCGTAAAAAATCGGTTCTCTATCGCTGTAAGGGCGATTGTGTTTCCATTAAAACTTTTGGAAATCAATCAGAGGGTGCCGCTTGTGAAGCGATTTGCTACCAAATTGGACCCGCCAGCACACTCAATACGGCAGTGAGCTCGCAAGCGAATCGAGTGAGTGGACCACGCGAGCATGGCGGTAATCGCCGCGGAAATACCGTGATTTCCACGCTAAATGCTCGTTCGAGCGGACGGGGACGCTGGCAAGCAGCCGCT
>NZ_JBFHFD010000775.1:0-3715 GCF_041583735.1 Novipirellula sp. | reverse complement strand
GCGTCACCGTATTTTGATCGCGGAGCGATCAACGACAATTCTCAGCTTGTTGTAAAGGTAGGAACGGCGGGGGCATGCCAAAATCCGCCGAATCCGCCGCCCCCCGATTATACACAATCCATAGAGTAGTAGGGACAGCGTTTTTCAATCCCTCTGCTGAAAGATCAGCGAGCCCCAAAACTCGCGGATTTTACGCTTTCGCAGCTAAAATGTAGCGAAACTCGCGAACCGTTTCGGCGGGCGGGGGTGTTTCGGCCTGTGGAGGGAAAAAACTGGCACCGCCTTCCCCGGATGCCGTGATCGCACGTTTAGGGGGTCATGCTGTGCAGCAGCGTGTTTAGGTCCATTTTGACGTAGGGGCGGTTGGCTGCCGGTTCCTGGTGCGTGGCGTTGGCGACGTAAAAGACGCCGTCTTCGGGGATGAACAGCACGTTGTGTAGGTTCGACTTCATCGCCACGGGGCGACTCATCAACCATTGGGCTACTTCGACGTCGATCTCGCCGTATCGCTGGCCGATTCGTTCTCGCAGTGCTTCCAGTCGCGAACCCGATGACAACGCCAACACCTCGGGGATTCCTTCGCCGAGTCGCGGATCACTTTGTCCCGGCATGATGAACTCGATCGAATCGGGATCCGCCGCGACACCGACCGCTCGCTTGCTCTTCCCGTCGGCGAACACGTAGTAGTACTCACACGTCCGTGGGCTGTCGTGCCAAAGCGTCATCACTTCGTCCAGCGTCGAGCACTCTTCGAGCGCCCGCCGCATCAAAGTTGCCATCGGAACGCCGTCCCATTGGCCTTCACCATGACCGCCCATTTCACCGAGTGATATCGCTTGGTCGTTCATCCCGCTGACGCTGCCGATGAATCCGGCATAGCCAATGTTTGCAAACGCATGCTTGCCGTCGACCGCAACAATAAAAGTGGTCGCGGCGTCCTGCAGCCCAATCGTGGTCATGTAGTCCAAGACGCGGCCGTGATAAAGTTTGCCGTCTTTGCTCGCGGCGCCCGAGACGGCGAAACCGGAACAGTGAAACAGTTCGGGAAAGACATTGATCGCGTGTGCCGTGGATGGATCAATGTCAACCGCCTTGGCAAACGCCAACGTTTCACGCTTGTGATCCTCAGGAATGTGCGGCGACAGTCGAGCGTAGGCCGCATCAAGGTCGTGACGAAACCATCGTCCCGTGCGAATGGTGTTCACAGTTCCAAAGGTGTACAGCACCGAATCAATACACCGCTGCGACTCTACGGCGAGCAAACGGCCATGGGCCTCCCCGATTTGCTCGGGGGTTCCTTTCAGCAAAACAACACGTTGGCCTTCGATCCAGCGGAGCTCTCCAGCGGGGATTTTGCGGGCTTTTTGCTGTGGCGACGTCAGCAGCCGCGAGGGCGACAGGATCTCCAATGCCCGCCGAGTCCCGCGAGCGATACTGCGTTCGAGTTCCTGACGTTCGAGCGTCACTTGCTTGAAATCCGGCCAATCGTCCACTCTTGCCATCTCGGGCAAGCTGTCTTGGATCGTTAAGGTCCCGCGATGCTGATCGCCGACATTGATCTCAATTTGCTTGCCATCGTTGTGGAATTGCAGAGACGTGGCGTCACGGAGTGTCCAGTGCTGCCGATCCGCGTTGAAATCCATCTTCAATAGTCCCGTCAACATGTGGCCGACCGCCGCGGAGTCGGTTTGCTGAAGCATCGGCACGACCATCGTCAGCATCGAACCGCTTCCGACCATGCGGTCCGTAATCCCCAGCGGTGACAGTTGGTCCGAGACGTCAACATCGCCCGAACCGAGGAAGACGGTTTTATGGTGAGGCAGCGCAAACGCGGTCGCACCGGGCCGCCGGCGAATCCGCACGCTGTAGTCGCTATGGATCAGGTCCAAGTCAAACGACTGGTCATCGAAACGAACCACTCGCCCGTTAACATGCTGGACTTTGCCGTCGACGAGCACATCAATGTCCACCACAACCGAAAAGGATTCGGCACGTCCTGATAAACAGGAAAGCAGCGGCTGCAGATTGTCACCCAGTCGGTTTGCATTTGATTCAGCGTGGACAGGGGCGACCGTCACGCACAGGAGTGAGAAAACAACCGCACGCGAAAACAGGGCAATCATATTGAGTCGGTGATTTGAAGGAGCGGGCGAAGGGAGGCAAATGCCAGCGCACTGCTTGCAGCAATGCTAAGCAACGCGAGGCATTGGATTGTAATAGATCCGCCGCAGTACGAGTGAAGCGTCAAAAAAATAACGGAGCATTTGAAAATGCTGCATGATTGAAATAGCCGAACCGCAATCACGGCTGCTCCTGAATGCCTTGGAGCACATCAGGTTTCTGCACTGGTGTCGCTGGAAAACCGTCATCTGCCTCGAATATTGTCGATTTGTTACCGTTCGAAGGCGGTCGGTTGTGTCGGCGCTCTATCGACTTTGTAAAATCCACAAGATCTAATTGACATTTAAGACGCTATGTCTTACCTTGGGGTTCGTGGCTGATTCGATCCGTTTCCGAGGAGATGCTCCGTGCCAATTCGAGAATCACTGGTAGCGTTGCTAGCCTGTTTCGTATTGGGGGCATCCGTGGCGTCAAGCCAAGAGGTTTTGCAAGGCGATAACACAGCGGGCGCTGCGGTGATGTCATCCTTGGAATTGGCGGATTGGATTGACGAGCAGATTGCCATGCAGCAGAAGGCAGCGGGGCAAGAGTCGCCGCCGATCGTGGACGATGCGACCTTTATGCGGCGAGTCTACTTGGATTTAGTCGGTGCGATCCCAAGCGTACCGATGGTACGAGACTTTCTGTACAGTACCGCGACGCTCAAGCGTGAAGACTTGATCGCTCAGCTGATGCGTGACGATGTGCGGCCTGAGAACTATGCAACACGTCATGCGGAACATCTGGCCCGAATTTGGCGGAGGGCGATGATTCCTCCGAACAGCCCGAATCCTCAGATGGCCGCCGCGTTTGAGCCTTGGCTGCGAGAACAGTTTATTGCAAAGGTTGGTTACGACGAAATCGCTCGCTCGTTGGTGGCACCTGCTGCGGATACATCGCCAATGCAGGACGCGGCGATGCGGCAAGCCACTAGCCCGCTGCAGGTTTATTACCAAGCCAATGGAGGCACCTCGGTTAGTTCCGCGACGGCGGTGACTCGCTATTTTTTGGGGGTTCGCATCGGTTGTGCTCAGTGCCATGATCATCCATTTAGTTCATGGAAAGAGTCGGACTTTTGGGGCATGGCCGCCTTTTTTGAAAATTCCAGCGGGGCCGGTGAATTGCCAAATATCCGCGACGAAGGGGGCGTGTCGCATCAAGCCAAGGTGTTGTGGGGAGAGGTGAATCTTGATCGCGATCAATCGGCGCGTGATGCGCTTGCGGATTGGATGGTGTCGCCCAGCAATCCCAATTTCGCATCGACCGCCGTCAATCGTATCTGGCAATATTTGTGCGGTCGCGGGATCGTTGATGCGGTCGATGATTTGGACCAAGTCAGCGACGAAGAGCGGCAGGTGCTTGATGAGCTCGGCGGCATGTTTGCCGAATCAGGTTTCGACATCCGGTGGTTGATCGAAGGTATCTGTAACAGCAAATTTTACCAGCGAGTTAGTCTTTCCAAAGAACTCGTTCACAGCGACACGGTGACGCTGCGTCCGCTGAAGACGCTGACTCCCGAGCAAGTTTTTGACTCACTCGAGCAAGCTCTCGCGTT
>NZ_JBFHFD010000774.1:0-3728 GCF_041583735.1 Novipirellula sp. | reverse complement strand
GCGTACTTTCCTGGCGGCCCGCTTGCCGACGCGTTTGCGGCTCGCAAGATGATGACGGTGGCTTTGCTATCGACGTCGCTTGGCGGAGTATTGCTGGCGGCGATCCCGTCGCTGGGGGTGATGAAGTGGTTGTATGCCTATTGGGGGCTGACGACGATCTTGTTGTTTTGGGCGGCCATGATTCGCGCGACGCGCGAACTCGGCGGCGACGAGTTTTCAGGAACCGCCTTCGGTATCCTCGACGGCGGTCGCGGATTGGTCGCTGCCGCCACCGGTTCGGTCGCGGTGCTGGTCTATTCGTGGTTGTTACAAGGCGATTCGGATGCAGCAACCTTCGCGGAACGTACCGCCGCGTTTCGACAAGTGATCCTTGTGTTCGCCGGAATCACGTTGGCATCAGCGATGTTGGTTTGGTTTGCCGTTCGCGGTGACGATCGCGACACGATGGCAAGTGAGCCGAGAATCACATGGGCAGGGGCCGTGGCAGTGCTAAAGATGCCCGCGGTGGCGGTGCAAGCGTTGATCATCGTTTGTGCGTACGTTGGTTACAAAGGACTTGATGATGTTTCGTTGTATGCCCGCGAAGTTTTGGAGTATGACGAGGTTGCAGCGGCGCATACGAGCACCGTATCGATGTGGGTGCGTCCGATCGCTGCGATTGCAGCGGGGATCATCGCCGATCGGACTCGTATTTCGCGGATCACCGCATTGAGTTTCCTAATCCTGGCACTCGGTTGCGGGGCGATTGCATTGGGATGGTTCAAACCGGGAATGAACGCCGTGTTTTTCGGTGTGATCATCGTCACTAGCGCCGCCGTGTTTGCACTACGTGGGCTCTATTTTGCGATCATGCAGGAAGGGCACGTTCCGATTCGATACACTGGGACCGCGGTTGGGGTGGTGTCAGCGATCGGATATACGCCGGATGTGTTCATGGGTCCGATGATGGGAAAACTGCTTGACGATTCGCCTGGTGCACTTGGGCACCAGCACTTGTTTGCGGTGATCGCCGCGTTTGCGTTAGTCGGTTTGGTAGCTTCGCTTGCGTTCCCGCTGCTGCCAAAGCGTCATGGCGAAGTTTGATTTGCCGGGTCTTGGCAATACGCTTCGGCCCGCTTTGCGACGCCACGTAGCATCCCGGCGAAAACCAATTGGTGCAGCGGCCACACCGAGTACCAATAACACAACCCAAACAATCCGGCTGGATCAAATTCGGCGGTTTGGCGGATGGTCGACCCGCCGCCGGGACGGGGGCAAACCTCGTAATCGAGCCATCCTCGTCCAGGCAATTTCATTTCTGCAGCAAGTCTCAATCGTTGGTTCGGCTCGATCAGCTCGACTCGCCAAAAATCGATGGCGTCGCCGACATGCACGCTGCTCGCATGACGACGGCCGCGGCGGTAACCGACGCCACCGATCAACATGTCCATGAACCCGCGAATCTTCCACAACCATTCGCCGTAGTACCAACCGGCATCGCCTCCGATGCGTTGGATCGGTACAAAGGCGCATTCCGGCGGCACATCCACGTCGATTGTGCGTGAATCGACAAGTCGGCTGCCGAAAGCTTCGCCGCCCCATTTCGGTGTCCGTCCCGCGGATGACAATGCGTCGGACCACCGTGTTTCCACCATCTCTTGGTCCTCACGCTGGATTGCCCGCTGAATTGCCTCTCGGATGCCCACCGGGCGGACCGAGTAATCACGGAGCGCCGCGTCGTTAGTCACGATCGTAGGATTTCGCAGCCCTTCGACCAGTTTCCTGCCAATGCGAGCGTAAACGGGGGTGACCAAGCCTAGCCAAAGACTACTGATCCGCGGCGATAGAAACGGAACTCGGATCTTGATACGTTTCAAACCACGTTGGCGAGCGTACTCGTCCATGATCCCGCCATACGAAACCGGTTCAGGACCACCGATCTGATAGATTTTGCTTTCAGCAAGCGGTTTCTCGAGCGTTTCCATCAAATAGCTCAGTACGTCGCGTATCGCGATTGGCGATGCTTCGGTCGATACCCATTTGGGCCACAGCATGATTGGCAGCTTTCGCACCAGAGCTCGCACCAATTCAAACGACAAACTTCCCGAACCGATGATCACCGAGGCGCGGAATTCGATGACTTGCGCCCCAGATTCTTTCAACACCTTTCCGACTTCATGGCGGCTCCGCAAATGGCTCGATAGTTCGTCGTCGTCTTCGCCAAGTCCGCCGAGATAGACGATACGCTTGACGCCAGCATCGCGAGCGGCTGAGGCGAAATTGGAAGCAGCGTCCCGATCGTCTTGCTCAAACCCGTCGCTGGTGCCCATCGAATGAATCAAGTAGTACACGGTGTGAATCCCCTGCACCGCGTCCGCCAATGTATCACGCTGGAGCACGTCGCCGCGGACAACTTCGGTACTCTGGGAGACGCGAGGTCGTAAATTTTCGGGGTGGCGTGCCATACATCGCAAGGGGCGACCGGAGTCTTCGAGCAACCGCAGCAATCGCCCGCCAACGTACCCCGTTGCCCCAGTCAATAAGATCCGTTCTTGGTGCGATTGCGGACGTGGATTCGATGATATTTCGTCGTTCTCAGACATAGTGCGGCAAAGGATCCGGTGCAATCTTTGAATCCCTCACGAATCCGCTGGCGGAATCAAGCGGCCGTGTGAGGCGTTGCAGTACAAGACGTAGCAAATCGCGAGGGGGGGCGGGTGACAATACCATTCAGCAGGTACTGTTACTTTAGCGACGTGTAAAGCCGCGGGGCGTGGATTCAAAGCCATTCTGTGCACGAAAACTCGCTTGATTTGCACGTGAAAGCTTGCAAATCGTACAAATCTCCAATTTTCTTTGGGTCAAGCGTGACAAGATCGGGTTGAAATCCCCCTTACGCATAGACGTCGTTCAGGGGATTCTTTCGAACCCTCCGGATCCCCCGAGCGCGTGGACGTAGCAACGCGCCGCGTTGTAGTGGTTTCCCGTCAGTGCCCCCTGACGGGGAACCACGCGACGCTCCGTCTTTCTTCCCTCTTGTTGTAAGCCGAAACGTTAGAGCCATTTGAATGAAACGACTATTTCGCAAACGGACAACGAAACCAGTTCGTTCAAAAACGCGACGCCGATTGATGGCCGAGCCACTTGAAGCAAGACGCGTGTTGGCGGCAAGCTTTGGTTGGGACGGCCCCGGGTTGGGCGGTGCTGAATTGACCTACACAATCAGCAACGCTCCGAGTTCGCTTTCGCAAGCCGAAGTGGACGCCGCCATCGAAACAGCGCTGGATGCATGGTCAAGCGTCGTCGATGTGACCTTTACCAAAGTCAACCAAACCGGACTGACCGATTCGATTGATATCTCGTTTGCGAATATTGATGGCGGCGGGGGTACGCTGGCGCAAGCCTATTTCCCTGATGATGTGAACCCTGCACGAATTGCAGGAGATGTCCAATTCGACACATCCGAGATTTGGGAGGTTGGCAACTCGTTGGGCAATCAAGCGTTCGATCTTGTTTGGGTCGCAGCTCACGAAATCGGGCATTCACTTGGGTTGGACCATTTGGCGGATTTAGGATCGGTGCTTCAGCCATATGTTTCACCCAATCAGCAGTTCACTGAACTGGACGCCAGCGACGTTGCCGAAGCGTTGATGCTGTATGCCGCCGCGACGGTCACCGAAACGAGCGATGATCCCGTCGTCGACACGCCTATTGATGATACGCCGGTTGACGAGACAACCGACGAAGAT
>NZ_JBFHFD010000773.1:0-3739 GCF_041583735.1 Novipirellula sp. | reverse complement strand
GCAGCCTGAACGACGTCACGTCACCTAAACACAAATAATCCACAAGCCGATATTTAAGGCCTTGTCCATAAGAGCCATCGCTATCGGTCTGCCCGCACCCAGCAAATTACCGGATGCCGTTTTCGGAGCAGCGTAGCTACGCAACGCCAATGCCGTAAATTGCTGGCTCGAAGTGTTGATCGTGTTGCGTTTGGCTGCGGGCCACGGTTGGAAGCTGGAATCGTAGCTGGTTTCAAACGGCCTCTACTGAAAAACGGCTACCTAACTTCGCATCGGTACGTTTTGCCTTGCGGAGTGGTGCAGGCAAAGAATTTTCAGAAAAACCGTGGGCCGATGACCAGACGTGTCTGGACCAGCGCGGATACTTAGGGTGTGGCAAGTAAATCGGACGCAGACGCAAGTTTCACCAAGCAAGTCATTGTGAAACCTAACGCAATGCTTGGCAGTCCCGCTTTACACCGGTACGATAAACACGTTCACCTCACACGAAGATTGACTGATCCAAGGTGCGGGAACTTTCACGGGATTTTTCTGAAAGGGAATAATACAGTGGCTAAGAAAGCAGCAAAATCAGCAGCGACTCGGGGCGCAAAAGTCGATCCTAACTTGAAGGAAATCCTTTCCCGTGAGCCAGGATTAAAAACGACGCTTCAGCAGATCGAAAAGACCTTTGGCGAAGGTTCGATCATGCCCTTGGGAGCAAATCAATCCTTCAAAATCGACGGCATCCCGACAGGCAGTTTGGGGCTGGACATGGCCCTGGGCGGCTTTGGCGTTCCACGCGGTCGTATCATCGAAGTGTATGGTCCAGAATCGAGTGGTAAAACCACGCTGGCGCTGCACATCGGGGGCGAAGCCCAGAAACTAGGTGGCATCGCCGCGATCATCGACGCCGAGCATGCGTTTGACCCCAGTTGGGCCAAAAAGCTTGGCGTCGAACTCGACACGCTGTTGGTCAGCCAACCGAGCAGTGGTGAAGAAGCGATGCAAATCTGTGAAATGCTGGTCAAGAGCAATGCCGTTGACGTGATCATCATCGACTCGGTCGCCGCGTTGGTTCCCAAGAAAGAACTTGAGGGCGAAATTGGCGACAGCCACGTCGGTCTGCAAGCTCGATTGATGAGCCAGGCGATGCGTAAGTTGACCGGTGCGATCTCCAAGAGCAAGTGCTGTGTGATCTTCATCAACCAGATCCGCGAAAAGGTCGGGGTGATGTTTGGCAGTCCCGAAACGACTCCGGGCGGTCGAGCCCTAAAGTTTTACGCATCGTGCCGTATCGACGTGCGTCGCATCGGAGCCTTGAAAGATGGCGAAGAACAGGTCGGCCAACGGGTCAAGGCAAAGATCGTCAAAAACAAGGTGGCACCTCCTTTCCGCATCGCCGAGTTCGACATGATGCACAGCAACGGGATCAGCTACGAAGGCGACTTGTTGGATCTCGGTACGACTCACAACATCGTCAACCGCAGCGGTGCTTGGTTTAAATACGGCGAAACGTATTTGGGACAAGGCAAAGAGAAGGCTCGCAACTTCCTGATCGAGAACAAGGATGTCGCGGAAGAGATCAAGCAACAAGTGCTTGCCGCCGGAGGGTATGCAGCTCCGATCGAAGAGGGCGAAGACGCGGAAGATGCAAGTGCGGAAGCGGAAGTCGCGAACGTCAACAACAGCTAGGTTGTTTTTGCGAATTCAGAAAATAAAAACGAACAGGCCACGGTTTACCGTGGCCTGTTTTTTTATTGGGGTGAGTACGCTGATCCGATTGACGAAAACTTGTCGGACTATGGTCCGAGGCTATCGAAAAGAGTCACTCCGCGACAGCAAAGAACGTCACTTCAATACTTCCACAAGCGGCTCAGTCCGCCTTGCCTTTGGCTTCCATCTTGCCCCAGGTATCGCGAAGCGAGACGATTCGATTGAAGACCCTCTTCTGCGGCGTGGTATCAGGATCGACAACGTAGTAGCCCAATCGTTCGAATTGAATGCGATCGCCCGGTTCGGCTTCCGCGAGCGCCGGTTCGAGGTACCCGGTGATCACTTTTAGCGAATCGGGGTTCAAGTAATCGAGGAACGTTTTCCCCTCTTCGGGATCGCCAGGGTTTTCGACGGTGAACAAACGGTCGTACAAGCGGACTTCCGCCTCGACGGCATGCTCGGCGCTGACCCAGTGAATCGTTCCTTTGACTTTGCGTCCTGAGGAATCGGACCCACTTTTGGTTTCCGGGTCATAGGTACAGAGGATTTCGATCACGTTGCCATCAGCGTCTTTGACCACATCGTGGCAATCGACGATGTAACCGGCACGCAGACGCACCGCGCCCCCTTTCTTGAGCCGAAAGAACTTGCGTGGCGCCTCTTCGCGGAAATCGTCTTGTTCGATCCACAGGCTGCCCGAGAACGGAATCTCGCGTTTGCCTGCCGACGGGTCCTCGGGATTGTTGATTGCCTCGGTCATCTCGACCTTGCCCTCAGGCCAATTCGTGATCGTTAATTTGATTGGATCCAACACCGCCATTCGCCGCAGCGCGACCGCGTTTAGATGTTCACGAACCGCGTTTTCAAGCCGGATGATATCGATCGTACTGTTAAATTTTGCGATTCCCGCATCTGCACAAAAGTTGCGGATCGATTCGGGCGTGTAACCTCGACGGCGGTACCCCGAGATCGTTGGCATCCGCGGATCATCCCAACCGTTGACGTAGCCCTCTTTGACCATTCGCAACATGTGACGCTTGCCCATCAACAGCGTGCTAAGTTTCAGCTTGGCAAACTCAATTTGACGCGGGTGATGGATGCCGAGTTTTTCACAGTACCAATCGTACAGCGGACGATGATTCTCGAACTCGAGCGTACAGATCGAAAAGGAAATCCCTTCGATCGAATCGCTTTGCCCGTGCGTCCAATCATAGGTTGGATAGATACACCAAGCATCCCCGGTGCGGTGATGCGTTGCACGAAGAATGCGGTACATCACCGGGTCACGCAGATTGATATTCGGCGATGCCATGTCAATCTTGGCGCGAAGCACACGTGAACCATCAGGAAATTCCCCCGCACGCATCCGCCGAATCAGATCTAGGTTCTCTTGGACCGTGCGGTCGCGGAAGGGACTATTTTTACCGGGCTCGGTCAATGTTCCACGGTACTCGCGAGTCTGTTCGGCAGTCAAATCACAAACGTACGCGTGCCCTTCGCCGATCAGTTTCTCAGCCCACTGGTACAGTTGGTCAAAGTAGTCGCTGGCGTAATGCAAACTGTCCCACTCGAAGCCCAACCACCGGATGTCTTCTTGAATCGATTCAACGTACTCGGTTTCTTCTTTGGTGGGATTGGTATCGTCAAAACGGAGATTGCAGGTGCCACCATATTCCTTGGCCAAACCAAAGTTCAAGCAGATACTTTTCGCATGCCCGATGTGCAGATAACCATTCGGTTCAGGCGGAAACCGCGTGAACACGCCGGAAAAACGCCCCGCCGCCAAATCGGCCTCAATTGCCTGTTGGATAAAGTGTTTGCTTTCACGTTTCGCTTCTTGCTCGCTCATAAATCGCTTTGACTAATAAAAAAAATGGGAATAGATAGGGCAACTTCCATCGGCGCTAAACGCGTTGTCGTCGCGAAAGTCGTGCGTGACTTTCAGCATCTCAGGATGCATCCGAAACTCTTGGCGAATCTCGTCACCCATATCCCCCGTTGCGATGAGATACCAGGGACGGAATCGTTGTCGCTAGATCGCGGG
>NZ_JBFHFD010000772.1:0-3743 GCF_041583735.1 Novipirellula sp. | reverse complement strand
TGATCGCTCGAGATCAATACGAATCCCATCCGCAACCGCGTCCGCATAGGCCGCCGGCACTAGCGTCGCCAACGCGGCCAGCATCGCGAATCGTATCCATCCGTGCTCCGCAAACACGGGTAAACGTGGCGACGGCATTACGGTCGTGCCCACAAATGTCACGGCCATCATCGTCGCCATCGCGATCACGCTGCGGCATACGGTCAGCGTGATCACACTTTGATCAGGAAGCTGAGTGATTGATGCTGCAAACACGGTGATCGCGGCAGCAACCGCAACGCCCCCAAACGCAATGCTTAGTTTCTGCCAGCTAGAGAATTTGCAAAATGACTGGACGCCCCCCACTGCAAGCGGAAACGCCGCAAAAAAGGCACAGGCGACGACGTCCCAGCGACCGAACACTTGCACGACACCTTCGGAGTTTGACAGCAGCATGCTGCAGACGGCCACCGCACCGATCGCCATCGAACCATAAGCGATCCAGCCCCAACGGAACGTAAGCGAAGATGAGTTCATGATGCGACTGCCGTTGCGGGGGAAGCGGCCGACGACGGTTTACGCGACTTCCAAATCATGCCGTCAAAACAGTAATGCCAAAATGCGACCACAATATTGACGAACACCCACAACTCGAAATAGCCACGTGAAAGCAGGTAATTGCCTAATCCAATCACGACCACGAATACAATCAAGAAAAGCAACCACATTTTGGAAAGTCTGGCCAACGCATTCGATTTGCTCGAACCCCGTGAACCGCTCATCGACCAAGTCACAATCGACATGTATTCCAAGGAATGAAAGATCGCCGAGGCCAGTGCCAGCTGGACCACCCATTGGTTGTTTTCATAATGCGAGGCCAACAAAAGCGATGCAAACAATGTCATCACGCTCGTTAAATAAGCCACACTCGCCAGCGATGCCTTGCCGGTCACTGCATACTGAAAACACTGGCGTCCTACAAACGCGACAGGAATTAACAATACAAACCAATCCACCGACGAAACCCACTCAAAACCATCGAAGGGACCTTCGCTCCATCCCCAACCGGCTACGCGAGCGATCACGTAAAGCATAAAGCAGCGGAACACCGCTTTCTCGAGCGACGCGGCCCATGGTTTGGTCGCAACCGAACCAGATTGCCCCGTGGGGCTTGATTGTGTGGACGCTTTGCTTTTGCGTTGATAGATGCGAAACACACCGTGGTGCTGCGAGGCGAAATGCCAAGCGTTCCAGATGTAATCGATCACGCCTAAACACAGCAGCGATCCGGTACCCATTTTCAAACAGAGACACGCGACCAGAATCGCGGTTCCAAACGCAAGAAATTGCCGGCGTCGATCGACGCCTTTGTGGTGATCGACGGTGACGAGAATCAATGTGATCCAGCGATGCGGTGCGGTCACAAAATAGATTTGCCAAAACAGCAAACTTTGATGCGTCGCAATCCCGCCCAAACGATCGACCAGCAACAACAAGGGCCAAAACGCGTTGGCGACAAAGAATAAATCGATCGCGGGCGAAAATAGAAACCCAGCCGCGGTACGCCGCGGCATCTTAGACGAAGTCTCGCGACCGCGTGCCTGCTTCGTTACATCGACCGAGTTCGACACATGTTTGTGCTCACTCGCAATTGCGGGCACCGCCGAACGTGATTCAGGCGCGGTTTCAGAAACAATCATCCAATCACTCCTCACCATCACTGTGCAGCATATCGCTCGCAGTCAGGTTACCGGCGGAATCGACGCTTGGGGTTTCGCCCGGGATCTCATCGGGGATCCGAATCCAGTGATCGTGAAACGCGATTCCCGAGGTCCACTCGACCGCAGGCATGTGGCAATCGATACAATCGCCGCTAGGCTGGTGCGAGCATTCGCTTGATGAGGAATTGCCATGACACTGTTTGCATTGTTCGATCGACACCGCCCGATTGTGAGAAACCGTATCATGCGGGTCATGACAAGTGGAACAGGTCATCTTGTCGGGGCTCTCTAAATAGCAGCGACTGCGTTTGATGCCATAAGGTTGAAAACGCACCAATTCGTTGGCCGTCGCATCGGGTTTGACCGAAGACTCGTCGCGATGGCAAGTGCTGCAAGCATCCATGTAGGTCTCGGCGGTTTCATATCGCAACATCGGCTTGGCCTCTTCAGCGTGCCCGAGATTCGCAAGTTCGACGTGTTTTTTCCGTGGACCGTGACATCGCTCACAACCGACATTGGCGACGACCAACGAGTTTATCAGCGGCAGCGACGGAGGCGGCGTCAACGTGCTGTGACACCCCAAACAGGCGCGCATGTCCGCTGCGTCCATCGGACGCCCGAAACATTCAATTGTTCTGGCAGCGAAATCGTCAAAACGCTCGTGGTCTGGCGTCAAACCGAGCTGATCGCGGTTGGCAAAGTAGGACCATCGCAATTCGACGCCACTTTGAGTCGATTCGTCGACCGCGATTGGCGTTTGCGCATGCGTTCCCGAACCGAGTAACCATGTCACCGGAACCGCAATGCCAGCCGCATTTGCGACATCACGAACCCACAACGAACCTTCGTTCTGCGAGAACTCAAAGATCTGGTCACGCCGCGGGTCTTGATAGTGGCGAGTCTCAGCAAGTTTACTAGCCAATGGTGATTCATCGGTGCGAGCCAACGTGCGGGAATGCCCCGAGCGAAGATGGGCTTCGTACTCTTTTTCATGACACTCGGCACAGGCTTGGTCGCCCGCGAAATTAGCGGAAATCAGCTGATTCCACCCGGCAACAGCCTGCTGCGTTGCTGGCGGCAAGTTGGCGGCAAAACGCTGCGAATCCTTCGCAGCATGATGCATGGAACGATCTTTCGCAGACACAGCTTCCGCCGACATCTCATCGCTCGTTACCGTCACGGTCCGGAAGGCATCCAGCACCATCCACAACATCCCTGCGGCGATCACGGCAAACCCCAACGCGCCCCATCCCAGCAAACTGCGTACAGGAATATGGTTCGCAGAACCACCATTGGAGGGTTTGGAAACGTAATTGATTGCTGTGTACTCCAGCCGATTGTGTGATCCGAGTGCGGGCAAACGACCGGCCCTCCTTCTATCAGCCACTAAACATCGTGGATCGTTCTAGAGGCTGCTTGATTCAGTGATGCACTCGGTCGTAGCGGAAGTCGTCAAGATTTTCGTTTTCCGAGATGATCGAAACTCTTGACGAGTTCCGCCACCTCAGTCATTCAATCGATGTCCTCCGCGATCCAACGTTAGGATCGCGGAACGACAAGCGACAACCTGGCATTCGGATCGTAAAGCGATCAACGACGATGCGGCAGTGATTATCCGGTTGGCTTTTTAGCCAAGCGGCGCGTCCTTGATCTTCCACTGACCATCAATCCGCTGCAGCGTCCATACCTGTTCGGTTTCGGCAACCGAACTCGCTTTGCCGCCACGACCATCACCCGAGGCGGTCGCGTGGACACCACCAAAGATTTTGACGGGGACGGTTACGGTATCCCCATCGAACGTGGGATCGCCGTTGACTTGGTACCCTCGCTCGCCATAGTCCTTGCGGTTCTTGGGTGCGGCCCCCGACACAAAGGCACTGGCGAACATTGCATCGTCCCCAGCGAGATCTCCTAGACCTTCCACGCTGGCAAATGCGTTCTGTTCGTCAGTCGGTTTGACCACGCCCGACGATCCACATCCGATCCAAGTCAAAGTGGACAGCATCAGAGCGGCGACCACCAATTTATTCAATTTCATTCGTT
>NZ_JBFHFD010000771.1:0-3746 GCF_041583735.1 Novipirellula sp. | reverse complement strand
ATGAATGTGTCAATTCCAGAATGGCAGCCCCTGCATGCCCCATCCTCCCGCTCCGCTCTGCAAAATCAGATCCCAGAAAGCCAAATTCGAGGGCGCCCAACTTGGAGGCGTCAAATAACAGCTGCTCACTTGCCGTGTTCAAGGAAACCATGAACCGACGCGTTCGTTTCGAAGTTGCGCGTTTTTCACAACCCAAAGCGTAAGCAAGGGGACCTCGATCATGACTCGGTCCCTCGCTTACGCGTCGGGTTAGGATTTAATTGACTCGATCCTCGTGTTTGTGTAACGGGAATGGCGAATTTTTTTCGTCAGCCGCTTTTAATCACTTCGCTGGTGGCCAATGATTGGGTTTTCCGCCAATTGCCAAATCGATTGACACTTCCAGAAAGATCACCTAATCCGCATAAACCGCTTGTTTCGGGTTTTTGGAGCGAACCATCTTTAGGAAACACGATTCCCTTTAGTATCAGCCGTTGACGGTAAAGCGACGGGAAAGTAAATTCCCGTTCAACGACAGACGGTGGGTGTAGCTCAGTTGGTTAGAGCGTTGGATTGTGGTTCCAAATGTCGGGGGTTCGAATCCCCTCACTCACCCTGTTTTTTTCTTCTGCGGTCGCTGCCGCAATGTCGCTTAGCTCTGCGAGCTGTCAGCGTTCAATTGGCCATTTGCAGTTTGAGATAGGCAACGTTCTTTCTCTAGCAGGCCCTCGGTCGCGAATTCCTGCGGCTCAAATTCCGATGTGGCTGGGATGAACCTAGACCTCATCCGCAACCGAAGGATGGGCTAGCCAAATCGGCGTGGCATCGCTGGAGTTACAGGCTTTGCCCCTTGGCCGCGATCGTGTTCTGTCTTGGCGAAGCACACACAATGTGCTGTGTCCTGGTCCTCGTTCACAGTCGCCGACCTGATTCTTAGCTTCTGGTTTACTTCGATGTCTGCAAGGTTGGCAGCAACAGCATGACGGCCGCAATCGCGGTAAACAGCAACAGTGAACGAATCCCAAATCTTGCACGCATGCATAGTGACGTACCAATGGCTGCTGTGCTGATCGCAGCGACCGCCCATATCGGTACAACGATCCACAATAAAGGGCCGGGGCGAGAGGCAGATGTCCAGGAGGAATCGACAAACACGTACCCGAAACCCATGAAGATTCGAGTACTGATCGTATCGTCGTTGCCGCTATCACCGAGCATCGCGAAGTACTCTCGCGCCCTAAACTTGGTACCGCCGCCAGCGGTCACCCATCTGTCAGACGTCCATTCATTGATTCGATGCCGCGTGTAGGTTTGCCAGTTATTGGAAGCTTTGTGGCCTGGAGCAAGACGCGCTAACGGAATCATGATCGAGAAGAGTCCCTCGTCGGTAGACAATTCCACGTCACTGTAGGTCAAGTGATCGCTGTAGTTGTAGCTGCGAACGATTAGTAATGCCGACGTGGCGACGCTCGCGAGGATCAAACCAGCAACGAAACGGACGAGTTGGTTTGAATTTTTGATTTTTATCTCAAAATCGAACGTGACAAGCGGAAACACGCGAATGCGGCACCGCGAACGCCTGGAAATGTCGCTAGCGACACTACGGCAGACCTATTCTGTGGGCTTTTTTACCATGGGCATGTCAGGCTGCAAATCGATTCCATGTTGGCTGAGGTAACCGAGTTGCTTGGAGGTGTCATCGAAGTCCCAAACGGTTTCTCCGTTGCGAGTCAGCTGTAACGGTTCGGATGCGAACCGAGCAGCGGCGTATTGCCATTGCGGACCGTCGGGCGTTTGATGCACCGAAATGACCAACAGCAACTCGGGGTCGGTTCCCATCACGTAGGCAAAGATCGCGCCATCATCCTCGATTGCCTCGCCCTCGAAGCGATAGACCGGTTGGGGGAGACCGCGAAGCGGTTGATAAACACCTTTGTTCATGCACGAAGCCTTGAAGGACCGCGCTAGCATACGCATCTGAGTCAGCCGGACCACACGGTTATCAGCGGGCGTGGGGGCATCCTGAATCGGCGTGAATTTGAGTCCTGGGCCTTCAATGCGAAAGTCGCTGCCGCCGGAGTATTGGCACACAATCGTGTCTGTGGTCAACGATTGGAACTGATGGGCAACACGTCGTACGTTCTTGGCATGGTAGTATGAGAACAGCGAGCCGACCAACACACCACGGCCTTGGTGTGACCAAACAAACATGTCTCCGTGGGTTCCCGGTCGAAGTGGATTGCTCCACCGGAGCGTTGCGTCGGGCAGCTCAAGTGGCTGGTCAGGACGATCGGCCAGGTAAAACTTGTATTGCGGCAACTGGGCTGCGTAGTACGCGCTCCAAGCATCTCGTTGACTCGCACTTGCGTTCTCGTTCGGAGATTCTGCGACCGAGATCGAGGTTGCCAGAAATAAGCACATCGAAGCGATGTAAAAACAGCGTGCGATTCTCACACTAAGTCACCATGCAGGAGTAAAGAATTGCTAAAGACATAATGTCTCAGTTGCATCTGCGTGTGTCAAGTAATTTACGCTGAGAAACAAGGCACCGAGCACGATTGAATTCGAGCCGGCCTGGTGCATGGCAAGGATCGTCCATCGGTTCCTTCAGCCGCCGACTGGGAAACGCGAACGTCGTTCGCTTGAAGTTCTTTGAACTCGTTCTCGTACGACGACAGCAGTTGTATGGCGATTACGTCGTTGTTGAATCTCAATGGATGCCGATGTACACATGTTGGTGTTTCGTCTCGATCTTAACTCCCCATCCAATGTCCTTGACCGCGATTCGCTGAGGCATCCACCAACGCAGATACATCAGATAGCCGTCGCGTAGCGGACCGCCGGGGAACGCCATGCAGCGGCCAACAGGCGAGTAAACTAACAGCAGTGCACGCTTCGCCTTCGGCGCTTCGTAAAGATCGGGGTCGTATGTGGTGTAAACCAAAGCGGCAGGTCCTAGCGACGCGACAAACAAGACAATTGCGGCGATCGCGAATGTCGCTCTTCGGCGAGACGTTTTTAGGTAGTTGTGCTTGGGGCAAAGGAATGAGGCTGAGACAACCATGAGTAGAATGAGGATCGCTAACGCGAGCATGTATTCTCCGAAACGTGTCCAGAACGCCATTACTAAGGCGGTCCCGGCGACAATTCCAAGTAATGTTCGGAGAGAGAGTTTCATGCGACTCTTCGTTTTCAAAGTTCAAGTCGTGCAGTGTGACTTTCGGTTGGATCCGGTTGGATCAGGAATTGCCATCGATCTGGCTTCTTGCAGGCGAAAGCTCACGCGGCCCAGCGTGCCCGCGTTGGGCCGCGAAGTTTCTAATCGAACATCGATGGATTCTCGGAATCGATTCTAGCCGAGCCGAAGAGTCGGATGCAAGCGATTGAATCTGTTTGTCGCTGCCGTGGCGGTTGCACCGAGTCCGATGCGAAAACGCGTGGGGTTGCATCGTTGGACGACCTTGTTACCCCGCAATTTCAACTATTGCATTTTTCGAGGACGTGGGCCTGGACAATACGAAGTTCAGGGTGTCGCCGCGAACTTCTGGCCACTTCCTCTACACCCGATTCTCAGCTTGCGTTTCAGATTTTAGCATTGCGTCATCGAGTGGTGGATTCAAGCAACGAAGTGCGAAAACCGGGGACGCGTTCAAGTAAAAGGTCGACCCGACCCCGTCCGCCGTCTAGTAAAATCGCTTATCTACTCGCCGTCTGGAAAAGCTTTGGTGATATCGATGCCTCGTTCGGCGAGAAACGCAGATACGCGT
>NZ_JBFHFD010000770.1:0-3756 GCF_041583735.1 Novipirellula sp. | reverse complement strand
ACGAAATCTCCGTCATCGAAAAACGGAGAAGCACGCCAGGACGGCGGCTCCATGATCTATATGCGTCCAGGCGAATGTATATGGATATTCGCCTATGCGGATATAGTGCGTCCAGCCCACTTTCGAGAATTCCGCAGCCGGTCAGCAAAAGGCTGTTGTCGCGGCGGCGGCAGCAGCTCGGGAATCAAGGATTTTCCGGAGTCAAAAGAAATGCAGCGGGATGCAGCGGAGTTAAAAACTTTTTTTTCAAAAACTCGCGTTGACAAATGAGTGAGCACGACGGCAGCAAAGCGACTTGACTTGCGTCCGATGGTGGGTTGATCGTCATTGGACGGGGGAAGGATATCACGCGTCCAGTTGCAGACGGAATGCGATTGCTGCGCTGCAGTTACGTCGCAGGGGTGAGGAGCCGGTAGTCAAAGCGAGGGGTCGACGGAGCGTTCACTCTGAAAGGATGCGGCCGTCCTAAACAATCTGGATTGCCACTGGGTTACCGTTGGAGTCCATGTCTGCATGCAGCGATAGCAATGTTCATCGACAATCGCAACACGACAGAAAACAACCGCTCTGTCCGCGAGTCCCCCGCCAGCAGCGATAGCTTTCCCTTCTTAAATTTTCTAACCCCTTATTTTTTAACCAGCGCCTCCATCTCTTCCATGCAAATCGAAAACCTAGCTGGACGCTGACGAAGCGGTTCCTTTCGACCTGTGCGAACTGCTCCAAGAGAATGCGAAGACAGTTGGCCCGCGAATGGCGCGAATGAACGCGAATCCAAGCCGGATGATAAAAACATTCGCGTCAATTCGCGTTATTCGCGGGCAATCATTTCCGGGGCAGCACCCGAAGCGACCGATTAGATCGGTCAGTCCCGGCAGGGACGGCAGCACATATGCCACTGCGTAAGCCGTGGGAACGGAATCCACCGAAACAACCATCAGCCCCGGTAGGCAACGCTGTGAAGCATTTCGTAGCGGAACTCGTCAAGAGTTTCGGGAATTGGGTTCGTTCAACGAAAGCCGTTGACGACTTTCGCTACGTTAAAACAACATAGAACACGGCATGAAAATGCTTTACAGCGTTGCCGGTAGGGGCGACAGGGAACAATGCAATTGCATCAACAGATGCAACGATGGGCCACCGCCAACGCGGCGACAACCGCGCTTCCCTACCACACCCTGTGAAGAGCGCGGACAGGAAGGTGAAGACAAGAAGATGGTGAAAATCAACGATCATCGCCAATCGCATCGACAAACAACCGCTCTTAACGCGAGTCCAGGGCGAAGCCCAATTTGAAGAGTCCCGACAGGGACGGCAGCACATAGCCCATGGCGTAAGCCGTGGGAACGCAGTCCACCCCACAACTATCAGCCCTGGCAGGGGCGACAGCAAGGTAACCTGTCCTCCCATCCTCGTTAGGTGATGCCACAAGGCTCACGATCTCGACGGGACTGACGGTGCCGATGGCCGAAACACAAGTCACAGGCACAGCAGAAACGCGGGTCACCGGACGAGAAGGTTAGAAAATGGAAGGTGGGAAATATCGGAAATGGGGTATCGTCCACCAACATTGATGTAGGGTGCCTTATTCGGTGAGACCCACCAACGACTGCGAGGCTGCTTGAGTGATGTTGGGCCGGTTCCTATCTACTTCTCAGCAAAGCGTTGATCTCATCTTTCGTATGAGAATGGTGATGTTTGTCGGACGTAAAAAAATAACTCAGCTTCGGTAGCTCGAGAAGCGGACGGAGGTTACCGCTGACGATCTTCGTGTCCAAGATGACGAACTCTTCCAGCTGCGAACATCCACGCAGAAATTCCAAGTCGTTGATGTCAGCACAACGATCAAGCGTAATCTTCTTAACGCTCTCCAATTGACCAAGTTGATCGATGTCTTCGATCTTCTTACACAGCTCGAATTTGATACGCTGCAAACTCCCGCCTGACAGAGCGGCGATCGCGGCAATGCGGGTTAACTTCAAAAACCGGTAGAAATGCAGCGATTGCACATGTCGCTGCCGATCAGCTCCATCAAGTAAAGTGACCGAAGAAAGGTTCAATTCCAGGTGCTTTAGCGACGGAATCAGCGGAAGGTAACTCAAATCAGAGTGGGGACACTTGTAATTGAAAAGCGTCAGTTTCTCTAGTTGCTCGTTGCGTTCATCTACACTCAGTTGCGGCGACCACTCGGCGCTCAGCGTCCGCAGCATCGAGAACTGGCCCAAATCTGGCGGATCTTTGTAGGTATCCAAAGTCAAGTATTCCAGGCCTTCAAGATACTGCAGCCCCGCCAGATCAATTCCTTTCCCATAGCTGATAGCCACCGCCGTGATGTTGGGAAAGTCTCGTAAAAACTCAAGGTCCTTCTCTGCGTAATGCGACATTGCCGAAATATGAACGCCCGCGAGATCTCCCTTGGAAAGCCTGCTCAAACAGGCGTCCCAATGCTGCGAATCGATCGTGATCACGTCACCGGCCGGACAGTCGAAGATGTTAGGTTGCCAGTCGCTCATTGTTTTTTCCACGTTAGAGCATTTCGAAAAATGACGTGAGCTTCAAACCGTCGCTGCGTTCGCAAGAACGCGGTCCACCGTCTGGTGACATCAGCTACATCAAAATTAAAAATGCTCTAGTGTGCAATAGTTCCCCGGTCCTGAATTATCAATTTCTGTTCGGGTGATTAAATTCAATTTCGATTGATCGAGTTTCCGATTGCTTCGTCAGCCTGTATCCGGTGCACCCACTCGTCGATTATAACGTCGGCCGGAATTCAAAGGTTTATCACGGAGTGAGCGTTGAATCGCGGACCTGCTCGTATTGCGAACGCCGCATTAATGAGTCCCGGCAGGGACGGCAGCATGTAGCCCATGGCGTAAGCCGTGGGAACGCATTCCACCCCACTGCCATTAGCCCCGGTAGGGGCGACTTTTGTCTTCTTACATTTTCTAACCCCTCATTTTTTAACCTCTTCTCCATCCTGGTTAGCCGGTGTTGAAAGACGCATGATCTACACGAGACTGACGGTGTAGGTGGCAGAGATCTGGGGCATCGGACGAGAAGGTTAGAAAATAAAAAGGGTTAAAAAATGGGAGGTGAAAAATATTGGAAAAGGGTGTCGCCCACCAAGAGACAATGATCCCGCCAAAGTATCAAACCACAGTTCGGCGCGGAGGCAGGCACGTGTAATTTACCCACTTTCATCTTTTCGTCTCGGACTGCTGGCAATAGTGCCCAAAACTAAATGTAGAATTTAAACTGTGGCAAGGGCGTGACTCCAAACGGAACTTCGCGCATCACGTTGCTGACAGCACGTGAGAATTTCAATGTGATTGGTTCTGCGGCCGCGAAAAAGGCCGAATTCCAATTCAGTTTTGACAGCGCCAAAATCTCGGCGCAGATTTGCTCCATCGATGTATCACCGTAGTGATCCGCTATTTGAAGCGGCGAGGGGACGTGCCCATGAGGGAACGCCCGCATCGTTGGGATGTATCCCGTCGAGTAAAGGTAGGTAATGTCGCCGACGGAGAATTGCGTGCCACGAAGAACGGGATAGGAAGCCTGTCTAAGGAGTCGAACTCTGTCGTTTGACCAGATAGAAACAAGGTCAAATTCCGGTACTCGGAATGTGTCAACGACAGTGAGACAACTTTTTGATAGTTGTTAGGTGCTGCATCCCGCGTGCTCAGGGGCCAGCCCCCGAACCCCCGGGATTTTTTCAGGCATGACTCGGGTGTTCAAAGAGTTTGTTGCTGGTACTGT
>NZ_JBFHFD010000769.1:0-3756 GCF_041583735.1 Novipirellula sp. | reverse complement strand
GAATTTGCCAAACCGAACCATCGGCTGCTGGGACTCGACAAACGAACCGGCGAAATCGTCTGGTTCAGCGGCACACGCGACCTGCCTTATGACACCACCTACTCGGCTCCGAGTCTGGTCACGATCGATGGCCAACGCCAACTGATCCTGGGAGCGGGCGACGGCGCGATATGGGGATTCCAACCCCGTACGGGCAAACCGCTTTGGAACAAGAAAATTTCTCGCCGCGGAATTTACGCCACGCCACTAGTGGTGGGGGACAAAGTCTTCGCGGCTCATAGCGAAGAAAACGTCTCGGGCAGCTCGATGGGGGCGATCGTCGCCATGAAAATCTCGGGGACCGGAGACGAAACCAAGGTCGAAGAGCTTTGGCGTCGCGAAGAGGTGGTCGCCGGTTATAGCGAACCTGTCTTTGTCGACGGCCGCGTCTATTTGGTCGACGACCGCTGCAAAATGTGGATCTTTGATGCGGAAACCGGCGAAACGGTCGTCGAACGCAAAGCCTTTGTCGGCAGCCGCCAACGCAGTGCACTGCTATACGCCGACGGCAAAATCTATGTGTTGACCGAAAATGGCCGCTGGGCGGTCGTCAAACCGACCGAAGACGGATTCGATGTGCTCAGCAAGGGACGCGTCGATGACGCTGATTTTGCCGGATCGCCGATCGTGGCTGATGGTCGACTGTATTTCCCAAGCTCGAAGACACTTTACTGCGTCGCCACCGAAAATGGCAGCCAAGAGAGCGTCGAGATGGCCAGCACGATGGGCGATGAGACGCCGGTTTCTGAAAACCCCGATCTCGCTCAAATCTTGGTCGTTCCCGCCGAATCCATTGTCCAGCCGGGTGAATCGGTCCAATTGAGCACTCGTTTCTTCAATCGAGTTGGCCAACCGCTGGATGTCGATGCCGACGTGACCTTCGAAGTCCAAGGGGCGGGCAAAATCGAAGGTTCGACCTTTACCGCCGACGCCGACGCCTCGCACACCGGCGTCGTGATCACCGCGAAAGCGGGGGAAGCGACGGGAACCGCTCGCATCCGCATCGTGCCTCCGTTGCCATGGAAGTTCACGTTTGATGGCATGACCGATCCGCCGGTGTCGTGGGTCGGGGCCCGTTATCGCCACGTGATTCGTGACGTCGATGGATCGCCAGCACTCGTGAAAATCTCGACGATTCCCAAGGGAGCACGTAGCCGAGCGTGGATGGGGCCGAGCGATCTATCGGAATACACAATCGCGGCGGACGTTCGCGGGGCGCGTGACAACGACAAGCTGCCCGACATCGGATTGACCGCTCACGGCTACGTGCTGGACTTGATGGGCCAGAGCCAACAGCTTCAAATCCGAACTTGGTCGGCCCAGCTTCGCATGGCGGAAACGATCGACTTTCCATGGAAAGAAAATACGTGGTACCGTATGAAATTCCGTGCGGAAATCGAAAGCGAACCGCCCGCGTCGGTCACCGTGCTGAAGGGCAAAGTTTGGCCGCGTGACGAACCCGAGCCCAAAGAATGGACCATCACCGCACGTGACGAGTCGCCGAATCTGAACGCGAGCCCTGGTCTTTACGGGAACGCTAAGGACGCTGAAATTTACATCGACAACGTCGAAGTGACGGCAAACGAATAGCACGTTTGCCGGACGTCATTAGAATGAACGTCGTTCGCAAGCATGTTCGGCAAGAATAAACGCTTGGCAGGGCAGTTCGAAGCGATTCGACCTGCCTTGCCCCCATCCTCTCCCTCCCAAAACAAAAACCTCTCGCTCCAAAACGCTTTCAATATGAAAAAGAATGAATTGTCCGCATGGACTCTGATTTTCGGTGCCACCGTTTTTGGCAGCATTACGGCGGTTGCCCTTAGTGGGTGTAAGCCGCCTGAAGCTCCCGGTTCGATTGAAATCGAAGCGGATGACTTGGATTTGGATATCGACGAAGGCAATATCGAGTCAAGCAATACGACCGCCGCGACCGTAGAAACGCCCGCGGTGGAGATGCCTGCCGAAGAAACGCCCGCCAAAGAGGCCCCCGTCGAAGCGGCTCCGGCGGTGAAACCGGAAGAGCCCAAGGCTAAAGAAACAAAACCCGCAGCGAAACCCGAAGATGGTGCGGCGGCAGCAGCGGACTCGGACGCAGCCAAACCGGCGGCCAAAACGCTTGTCAGCACCAAAGCGGACACCCGCGAAAGTATCACCCCCGAAAAGGTACTCAGCGCCGGCGGCGACTGGCCTCAATGGGGCGGCACCCGTTTGCGTAACAACACTCCCAACGTCAAAAATCTTCCCGAGTCTTGGGACATTGGTAAATTCGATCGCAAGACAGGCGAGTGGGACAAAGAGAAATCGGAAAACATTCGTTGGTACGCCAACCTGGGCAGCCAAACCTATGGCAACCCTGTTGTCTCGGGCGGCAAAGTGTTTGTCGGAACCAATAACGGAGCGGGTTACCTAGAACGTTACCCATCGACCGTCGACCTTGGCTGTTTGCTCGCATTCAACGAATCCAACGGCGAATTTCTGTGGCAACACAGCAGCGAAAAATTGATCACCGGCCGCGTCCACGACTGGCCGCTGCAAGGCATCTGCTGTGCCTCGATGGTCGAAGGCGACCGACTTTGGTTCGTCACCAGCCGTGGCGAAGTCCGCTGCGTTGACACCGAAGGTTTTCACGATGGCGAGGACGATGGCCCGGTTAAGGACGAAGTTGCCAACGTCACCGAAATCATGAACGCGGGCCCCGGTGCGAAACCGTACGCCGACACGCTGGCCGCATTGGGCGAAGGCAAACTGTCGGACGCTGCCAAGGAATTGCTCGAAACTGCGGGCGAAGCTCTCCAAAGCGATCCCCAGATCAAAACCGTCAGCGAAGGCAAAGTATGGGCGATCAACGGCAAGTTCAGTGGCGTCGAGCGAACGATCACTGTCAAAGCGATCGGCCCGAAGCTGATGTTCACCAAAACGCTCGGTGTCCATGACAAACGCGATGCGGATACCATCTGGGTTTACAACATGATGAGCGAACTCGGTTCGAGCCAGCACAACATGTGTGCCTGCAGCGTGACCGCCTACGGCGATTTGTTGTTCGTCAACACCAGCAACGGACTAGACGAATCGCACATCAATCTGCCAGCCCCCGATGCGGCCAGCTTCATCTGTTTGAACAAGAATACCGGCGAACTTTACTGGACTGACAACGCTCCGGGAACCAACATCCTGCATGGACAATGGTCCAGCCCGATGGTGGCGGAATTTGACGGTGTGCCTCAAGTCTTGTTCGCTGGCGGTGACGGCTACTTGCGCAGTTACCGGGCCGACCAAGGCAAAGACGGAAAACCCGAGCTATTGTGGGAATTTGACGCCAACCCCAAAGAAACCAAATGGATTCTTGGCGGCGAAGGCACTCGTAACAATTTGATCGCCACTCCGGTGGCCTATGACGGATTGGTCTACATCGCGGTCGGCCAAGACCCCGAGCATGGCGAAGGCGAAGGCCATTTGTGGTGCATCGACCCGACCAAACGAGGCGACGTTTCGCCTCAATTGGCGGTTAAGATCGAAGCCGATGGATCGCGAACTCCGATTCCTCACCGTCGTATTCAAGCGGTGGATCCGAAGAACGGGGAAGCTGCGGTGGACAATTCCAACTCGGCCGTGGTGTGGCACTACAGCATGGCGGACCAGAACGACGACGGCGAATTCGACTTCGAAGAAAAGATGCATCGCAGCTGTGGCACCGTCGCCATCAAGGATGACATTCTT
>NZ_JBFHFD010000768.1:0-3760 GCF_041583735.1 Novipirellula sp. | reverse complement strand
GGGGGACCAGCGTGAGCGAAGTGAAACGGCGGGGCTAGTGCTTGGTGCGGTGATGCATTTGCAGGGACGCGTCGGTTTGTGTAGCGAATTCCCCGAAGAGTACGAGATCATGACTGCCGTGGCAAAGCAGACCGAGGGATCGCTAAGCGAAATCGAGCGACGCATCTTCGGTATCACGCAATCCAAGACGATGTCTCAATTGCTAGGCCGCTGGAATATTCCCTCCGAGATTTCTTGGCCCCTGAGTGAATTGGAGAGCTCATACGCTCAGATCGCCAAACTTGAACCTCGTCGTCGCGACCAAGTCGAGAGCATCAGGCTTGCCATCTTGGTCGGCTGGATCGCCGCGGGCGACTGGGAACCTTGGGACGTGGTCGAGTTTCCGTCGAGCGAGTCGATCCAACGCTTGAATTTTCATTCGATTACTTCGGTGATTGATGCGACGCGTCGAGAACTTGGGCGGATCGCATCGCTTTCCGAGCATTCGCCGCGGGTCATTCGCGAAACGAGGCGGGTCGGTTACATGCGGGTGTTGACTCACGGTTTTGATTTCTTCGCAGAAATGTTGCCGTCACTAGGGCTTGCTCCTGTCTATTCGTCACCGGAATCACAGTCGTGGGTGATCATCAACGCGATCGGCGCCGGAGCATCTCAAGTCAATTTGAGTGGATTTGACCGTAACCAAACCGTCGTGGTTTGCGAGGAAGCGGCCCTGCACCATTGGGACGCGTTTCGCAACACGGTCAAACTGGGGGAAACGCACGGCAGATTTGAACGTATTTGCCAGGGTCCCGATGTCGCGTCACGCGAGCGAGTAAGTGGCTGAGCGTGATCACGTCACGCATTGCTTAGATCGGCCGCTAGCCAGGAGTGGATCGGCGCTGCTTCGTTCCACCGCCTCGGGATTCGCGTGCGGATTTCGGACCGTTCGGCAAAATTCAACGATCCGTCGCGCCCACTTCGGCTACGTTCCGCCCCCCCCAAACAGATTTTTAAGTCCCGACAATGCATGCGTGCGTCTCGGTTTGACGCCGTTTCGGCCCTCCCCCGACGCTGAGCCGGCAGATTCTGCTACTTCTCAGCTGTTTTTACTTCCATCTGCCGCATTCACGTCCTAGTGTTCCAGGGCGGACCCCTGGAGTGTCACGCCGCCCACTTGCGAAACACAGTTGTCGGGGCAGACGATGATTCCTACGCCAAGCGATTGCCAATCCGCGATCGCCCCTTTGCCAATGGCCCCGTCGCCAGTGCCTCCGTCATGTGGAGCGGCTCTCGGTTTAAAATGGACGACTTTAACGTGTTTGTGGTTGGTCGCCGTACTGAGCTTCGGCTATTGGATCACGGCGTACGGATTTGAAGTCGACGCGAGCAATCTTGCGAATTCGGCAGCGACATGGCCTTCGGATTCGTCGCTTCCGGTCGCGTCAGACCGCTCCACGTTGCTACTTTTTCTGCACCCGCAGTGTCCTTGTTCCAGGGCCACGTTGGTCGAGCTCGAAAAGATCTTGGAGTCGACAGCCGCACTTACCAACGCCACCCCGAGAACCTTGGTGGTGGCAAGTGTGCCTCGCAACGCGGATTCTCAGTGGACCGACAGCCCCCTCAACAAGCGAGCTCGGCAGCTTCCGAATGCGGACTTGTATGTGGATGTCGACGGCATCGAAACCGCCCGATTTGGTGTGACGACCAGCGGCACAGTGATGTTGTTTTCCCCGCAGGCCGGGCGAATCTTTTCAGGCGGCATCACGATTTCTCGCGGGCATGAAGGTCATAGCGTCGGCGGAGCATTGCTGCAAGAGCAGCTGTGGAGGGTTCTGAACCACCAGCCGGACGCCGTTGCGGAACTTGATGCTTCATCGCCGCCAGTATTCGGTTGTGCGCTATGTGGGCCAAGCCCCTCGACCGAAAACGACGGTACAGCGGGACGCTGCGGTGAGGCCGAGCCATGGTAACGTCGTCGGTATCATTTTCGAGAGCGATCGAGGAGTCTTCTTCGCGAGACGCCGATCGGTACACGGCATCCGTATCGGCCCAATTCAATCAGCACGCCGCTACGATCTATCGCCGAACCGATCGAATGTTCGCAGTGCTAATGGTGCTGCAATGGGCGGTCGCGATCGCAGTCGCGTGTTGGTACTCGCCGAGCACATGGAACGGAGCCGATCGCAGCATCCATCCTCATATGATTATTGCGATCTTCGGCGGTGGATTGTTGGCGAGTTTACCGGTTGCGATGGCGATGCTATTGCCGGGTCGCTCGATCACGCGGAACGTGATCGCAGTCAGTCAGGTGTTGTTTTCGAGTCTGCTGATCCATTTATCGGGTGGTCGAATCGAAATGCATTTTCACATTTTCGGATCATTCGCCTTTTTGGCTTCGTATCGTGATTGGAAAGTGCTTGTTGCCCCGACCTTGATTGTGGCTGCGGATCATATGGTCCGAGGAATATGGTGGCCCGAGTCGGTTTTCGGTATCGCCACGGCGTCGCATTGGATTTGGATCGAGCATACGATATGGCTGATGTTCGAAGAGCTTGTGTTGCTGATTACGATCCGGCAAAGCGTCGCCGAGATGCGATGTCTTGCCATTCACACGGTCCAGCTCGAAGCTGCAACGCAAACGGCAGAGGACGCCAACAAGGCGAAGAGCGAATTTTTGGCCAGCATGAGTCACGAGTTGCGTACGCCACTGAACGGTGTGATCGGGATGACCGAATTACTTTCGGAATCGAAACTGGATGATCGACAACGCCGGTTCGTCGATGCGTGTCAATCCAGTGGCAAAGCGCTGCTCAAATTAATCAGCGACATCCTCGATTTTTCGAAGATTGAAGCGGGTCGCATGATGCTCGAAAAGCGTCCCTTTGATCTACGTCCGCTGTTGGATGACGTCGTGCTCTGTATGCCGCTTCAACTGGACGAGAAGCATATCAAGCTTAGTTGCCATTTTCAGCAATTACCGCCGCAGCAGGTTATCGGCGATAGTCATCGCTTGCGACAAGTCCTGCTTAACTTGCTTGGCAACGCGGTCAAGTTTACCGAACATGGCGAGGTCCGCTTCTACGTTCACCCGCAGCGTCTAAATAGCGACGAGGTGACTTTACTTTTTTCAATCGAAGACACCGGGATTGGCATCCCGCCCGACCGCCTCGGAACCCTCTTTCAATCGTTTTCCCAGGTCGATAACTCGATCAGTCGCAAGTACGGCGGAACGGGGCTCGGGTTGTCGATCAGCAAATCGATCGTGGAAAACATGAACGGCGTCATCGGCGTCGAGAGTCGAGAGGGGGTAGGGTCGCGGTTCTGGTTTACCGCGACATTCAAGCGAGCACACGACATCGATGAACCGCTTCCGATGCCCCCTTCAAGCTCAGCCAATTCAAACTCAGCCCCTGCAAAATCAAAGCCGCTTCAATTGGATTCGGGCAATGTTTCGTTCGCTGCGACAGCGTCGCCGGTCGCGCAAATCTTATTAGCCGACGACAACCGCTCCAACCAACGACTCGCTAAAGAGATTGTCATCGGATGTGGGTGGCAGTGTGACGTTGTTGATAACGGAATCGAAGCACTCCGCGCACTCGAAGCAAAGCATTACGATGTCGTGCTGATGGATTGCCAAATGCCGCTGCTCGATGGCTTTATGACAACCAAAGAAATTCACAAGCGGATCGCTGAGGGACGGATCGAATCGTGTCCTGCGATTGTTGCCTTGACCGGCAACGCGATCCAAGGAGATCGCCAGCGATGCTTGGACGCTGGG
>NZ_JBFHFD010000767.1:0-3766 GCF_041583735.1 Novipirellula sp. | reverse complement strand
CCTTTTTGTACCCCACAACTCATGTCGAGCGAATTGTCGCCATATCCCGATAGGGATTCAAGCAATTAGCCGTAGGTAAGCGGAGCGCCACCTACGGACTCCAGCGTTCGACTGCGGTTTTGACCCTGTAAGGGTCACAGCACCGTCATCTGTGACCCCTTCAGGGTCAACGATTATGGAGTAATTCGTTTTCCGGTGGTGTTCGCTGCGCTCAAACCACCGGCTAATAGCTGAAATCCCTATCGGGATAAGCTCGTAAAAGTTTTGGGGTATAAAAAGGCTTCCAGCCTGTCTTCGCCGCTTAGACTGGGCTGAAAGCCTATCTCGCATCGCTCGCTACTCGTCTCGAGCGTCCTGGACCGACTCGACTTTGGAAACGACGCGGCCTTTATGAAGCCGTGTTTGCAGTGCGTCACCAGGGCGAAGCGAATTCGCATCCGTGATCGCTTTACCGTCGGCATCCAGCGTGACGCTGTATCCGCGTGAGAGTACGGCAAGCGGTGAGAGTGCCGATAGCGATGCTGCGAGTTCGCTCACCTGGCTGCGTCCCGCTTTCAAATTCGCGGTGATCGCGCGTCGTGCTCGTGCGTCCAATTCATCCAGCATTCGCGACCGCAAATGGATGATCTCCATCGGCTTGCGTAGGATTGGCCGCTGCATCAGCGATGCAACTTCTGTTTTGCGTTCGTGAATCACTTGTCGCATCGAACGATCGAGACGTTGACGCAGATTGCTGGCGGTTGTTTTCAGCGAAATGCCATCAGGCAGCACCCGGGTGGCCGCGTCGGTTGGCGTCAAGGCTCGTAGATCCGCAGCAAGATCGCAGAGTGTGACATCGATTTCGTGGCCTACGGCCGAGACGGTTGGGATGCTGGACTCTGCGACCGCTCGGACGACTGCTTCTTCGTTGAAGCACCATAGGTCTTCCAGGCTGCCACCGCCGCGTGAGACGACCAATACGTCCAGTTTCGGCGTGATGCGTTGCGCCGATCGGATCGCCGCGACGATTGATTTGGCTGCCCCTTCGCCTTGTACCAAAGCAGGGATCACGACCACATCGGCGCCATGGTAACGGTTCGACGCCGCTTGCAAGAAATCGCGAACTGCCGCACCAGATGGGCTGGTCACGATTCCAATCCGCCGCGGCAGCGAGGGTAGCGGCCGTTTTCGCTCGGCAGCAAACAAGCCTTCGCGTTCGAGTTTGATCTGCAATTGTTGAAACGCCAATTGCAGCGATCCCAACCCCTGCGGTTCGACCTTGCGAACGACTAGCTGGTACGTTCCTCGTGCTGCATAGACATCGATGTTGCCAAAACAGAGCACGGCTTGGCCATCCTCGAGGTCATGCTTGATCCGCGTCGCCGTGTTTCGCCAAAGCACGCCGCGGATCTGAGCGTCATCATCTTTGAGTGTGAAGTAGATATGACCGCTGCGTGCGCGAACCAAGTCCGAAATTTCACCGGCGACCCACAGCGATGGAAAAGTTCCTTCCATCACCGCTTTGATGTGTCCGTTTAATTCCGAAACTGAAATCGCGTGTACCGACTCGCCGGCTAATGCAGCATCATTCACGCGTTCCACTCTCCGGAAAAGACTTCGACAGCACCGCCGGTCATCATGACGCGTCCGCTCGACTCGGTCCACTGCAGCGTGAGGTCACCGCCGAGCAGATGATTTAAGATCTTGCGATTCGTTTTTCCGGTCAACACACCAGCGACACAGACCGCGGACGCGCCGGTCCCACACGCCCAAGTTTCGCCGCTGCCTCGCTCCCACGTCCGCTGCCGCACTTCGTCTTTGGAGATGACTTCGACGAACTCGACATTGATTCGCTTAGGAAACCGCGGGTCCGTTTCGATCTTGGGGCCCAGTCCGAGTACCAGTTCGTTGGTCGCTTTGGGGACAAAGATCACACAGTGAGGGTTGCCCATGGAAACACAGGTCACGGCAAATTTGTGACCATTGATCTCGATTTCGTGTTCCACCACCTTGCCGCTTTGGAGGATGGACGTGGGGACTTCGGATGCCTCGAGGATCGGTTCGCCCATGTCGACCGTCACGGTTTCGACTTTGCCATCACCGCCGATTGCGAGTGATAGATCGAGCACGTTTCCGCCCGATTCAATTTTCAGGTTCTCTTTTTGGGCAATCGCATGGTCGTAGACATATTTCGCGACACAGCGAATGCCGTTGCCGCACATCTCGCTTTCGCTGCCGTCGGCATTCAGCATCTGCATTCTCGCGTCCGCAACCTCGCTGGGGCGAATCAGGATCAACCCGTCGCCGCCGACGCCAAAATGGCGATGCGAAATGGATTTTGCCAACTCGGTAATGTCGCAGTGATCAAGATTTTCGGCAAAGCAATCGACGTAAACGTAGTCGTTGCCAGCGCCGTGCATTTTGGTGAATCGCATCAAACACAAATTTCGCGGGAGGGATCTTGGGAGCCAGCTGTTTTCATTGAACGTGTAAATCTAAATGGAATTTTGGGATTTGCGTAGGCGGCAACGATTTGACCAAGAACGCAGCATCTACCAAAGCATGTGAATTTGCAGCAGAATGAGCGTTTGGCAATGGATTGTCTGCTTGTCTACACGCTCGCCCCCTTTCTGGATTTTGATGATGCCGCGACCTCAAATACTGCTCGTCGGACTGGGGGTGGTAGGACGCGCGATTGTCCGTGCTCATTTGACTGCCGATGTGTCGGTCACGATTGCTGACCAGGATATCGCGGCGTTGGATAGATGCATCGATGAAATCGATCTGAATCCCAGCGAATGGGATGTGTCCGAGCCACGATCTGATGTTGCCGATATGGCGATGATTGATTTGACGCGTCGCGATCACGTCGCAGTGCAGACGCGTCCGATCCTGATTGAATCCATTGTCGAGCGACTGCAGATCAAGCAAGACTTTTTCCGGCGTGTAGAGTGCGAGCTTTGCGAAGATTGGATATTTTGCAGCAATACATCCACGTTGCGTATTGGCGATATTGCTGCCTCGCTTACGGATCCCTCGCGTTTAATCGGCATGCACTTTTTCATGCCGGTGCAATCGCGAGATGCGGTAGAGGTGATCCCCACGGTTAATACGGCGACGGCAAATTTAGCGGCGGTCACTGAACATGTTCGTCGACTCGATCGTTCACCGCTGGTGGTTGCCGACGCACCCGGATTTATCGTCAATCGTATGCTTTCACCTTACCTGAATGAGGCGATGTTGCTGCTTAGTCAAGGGGCGACGGCGGAGCAGATTGAACAAGCGGCGCTGCGATATGGGATGCCGATGTCGCCGCTGGAATTGATCGACTTGATCGGTTCACGAACGATGTTTGATGCCGGACGTGTTTATTGGCAATCATTTCCGACACGTATCGATCCTTCGCCGATGTTGCCGGCAATGCTCAAACGGGGGCGTGGAGGACGGTACAGTGGCGGCGGGTTTTACGATTACCCGGACGGTCATCGTAGCCCGAGGCTGTCGCCCGCTGCGGTTGAAATCCAGGAGAAATACTCACGCACTACGAGGGACTTCTTGGACGATCAGGTACAGAGCCGGCTGAGTTTGGCGATGTGGATCGAGGCGGCGCTGCTGCTTCGGCAAGGTGTCGCTCACTCACTTGAGGAAGTTGAGATTGCGATGGCAGGCGGGCTTGGATATCGCCCACGTGGCGGATGGTGCGAGAGCTTTGATCGGATGGGGTGTGACTTGGTTCATCATCGTATCGCAGCAGCTGCCGGCGACTCGAAGTCGCTGCAGGCGCCTG
>NZ_JBFHFD010000766.1:0-3784 GCF_041583735.1 Novipirellula sp. | reverse complement strand
GTTCGATCCAGCAGTTGTCGACCAACACCGCCTCGGTCGAAGTCTTGTCGATGCCGAACATTCCGAAGCTCAGTGCCACCTTGAGTCTGCAGCGAGAGCGTCGCTTTCGCCTGCGAGCCAGTTTGCCGATCGTGTTGGGGGCCGGGATGGACATGGGCAGCAATGACGAAGTGTTTTGGTTCGAAGTTCCCGAGGGGATCGGGATGTCCAAGACGCTGTACTACGCCGAGCACGCGAAGTACCGCCAACAGCTCCAGCGAGCGGTTTTGCCTGTCGATCCAACTTGGATCATGGACGCCTTGGGATTGGTTCAATTGGATCCCGCGACGGTCGTCAACGGCCCCGTCACACGCGAGGACGGCAAGCTGGAAATTCGCAGCGTCATCCAAATGCCTGACGGTTTGTATCAACGTGTCTACTTGATTGAACCTTCGGCCGGTTACGTGACAAACCAATTCTTGTACGCTCCCGACAATCGCTTGATCGCGCAAAGCACGGCGACCAACCATCGCTACTATGCCGAACATCAATGTGCTTTGCCGCATCAAGTCGAACTGAATTTGACGCCCGCGATGGGGCAACCCTTGCGGATGAAAATCACGATTGGTTCGTACGCCGTGAATCAATTGCTAAGTGGCGATCCTCAGTTGTTTACGATGCCGCAGAACGCGTCTCAGACGGTCGATCTGACCACCTTGTCGGCGACGGCCGCAGCGGCTGCGGCGACCGCGCCGACGGAGTACACCGCGGATCATCAAATGGCGATGCCGCTGCGGGGAACGCTGCGGTAACTTATCGCCCGCCAAGTCAGGCAACGCGGTGAAGCATTTAAAGACGGCAAATTACCCCATTTGCGTTTCGTAGCTACGCTTTCCAGAGCGTGGTTTGTTGGCGTCCAATGCGCATCACCCGCTTCTGGCGAAGGTCGCTACCAGCAAATGTTTCACAGGGGTGCGAGTCAGGGCTGCGACTCGATTTGTCGCGGCTCGTTTTTGGCATGCGTTAGCAGCACGTGGACCTTGGATGGGTCGATCTGATTCGACACGAATTGCTGAGCATCCTCGCGTGTTGCGAACCAAGCAAAAACCGATGGCCCCCAACTGCTCTGCCCGACTCCCTTGATTCGATTGCTTCTTAGGAAATCAACAAGCGATGACACGGCGGTGCCATTGTAGGGACCGTTTTGCACCGATTCGAAAAGCAATCCACTGTCGCGGTTGTAGCGGTGCACCGCTTCACTGAACGCGTCGAAGTCGCCGTTTTGGATGGCTGGTAACAATTGGCTTGTGATTTGGTTGCGAAAGTGATCGCGCTGCGCGGATGTCGTTGCTGGAAGTTTAGAGAATTGGTCCAATTCCACATCACCGCTGATCGTCATCGTTTCTTGGGTGGGGCGTAGGATCGCCACGCACCACTGCCGAGGAACGTCGATTCGTTGCCGGATCGGATTCAGTTCTGCGGCGTTGTCGGCGTCTTCGTAGATCAGCCCGCCATGCCGATAGCCATGGATGCCGACGGCGGAGCGGCGTCCGCGATCGGCGATGTGAAACGCCGTCGTCTCGTCCACCAGACTCGGGTTCAGTAGCTCGCTGATTGCTTCGGCCACTGCCATCGCCAACTGGGTTCCCGTGCCAAGTCCTGTATGAGCGGGCGGGCGTCGGGCAATCTCGATTTGGCAAGCCGGTAACGCATCGAGATGAAATCGCCGGCGATAACGCTCGGCAATCCCCAATACCCGCTCAGCCGCAATCGCAGGTCCTTGGAACGTGTCGGCGCGTCGCGCAATCACTTCGGTGATCGGATGCTCGATCATCACACCGACACCCCCGAAGGGTTTCGCTGTGTCTAATAAACCGAAATGAAGTCGTGAGCCCGTTGTCACGCGTACCTGCTGAGATGTCATGTGCTCACAATACCAGCATCCCGGTATGCCTTCCAAGACGGGGGAAGCAAGTGGTTGAGAATGCCCCACTTGGAAAACGGCACGGCGGCTACGCTTGATCAGGGATCGATGTCGGCGTACCGCTGAGAAATCGCCTGGCTCAGGAATTGGAACGCCGCCGTCTCGGCGGCGCCTCCGGTCTTATCGACCAAGATTTGCAGGCGGCGAAGATCCGCCTCGACTTCCTCTTGCGCAATCAGGTGCGTTCGTGTCGCCAGAATCGCGGCCTCGATCACAGCATATTTGGCTCGGTTGAACCCAAAAAACGGGCGAACGATGCCTGATTGGACGACTCGGCACTGCATCTCGGCTCGCGGGTCATGGTCGTCGATCGATTCCACCTCAACCGCAAACCAGCGATGACAATCTCGTAGAACCCAGTAGGCGGAGGAATCGGTGGGGGATGGATCGAACTGTAATGGATCACGCTGCAACTGTTCGAGCGGGCGTACCCATTGCCGAAGCGTCGCTTGGTCACCGAGCGGCCCCACTGCGGCTCGTGCAAACAGATCAACATTGTCGGTCACGTGGACGACGGCTCGCCGCGTTTGCATCAAATTTTGATACGTGCGGGATGAGTTGAAAGGACGCAACAAGATCGTTTGCCCCTCGGCGTCGCCGTGAGCAAACGATTCCGAGACAATCGGGCCCATCGGAGCAATGTTGATTTGTTTGTCGGAACTTGTCGACGTGACGATCGATTCCAAGATCACAATGCCAGTTCCCGTCGCCGTTTGGAGGCAATCGTGACAAAGTTTTCGAGCAGACGGCTGCCCCCGTCGGTCAAGATCGACTCGGGATGAAACTGAACTCCAAAAACTTGCCGGCTACGGTGCTGGATCCCCATGATCACCCCATCGTCGCTGCGAGCAGTCACCTCTAGATCGTCGGGCAGATGATCGGGATCGATTGCCAACGAGTGATACCTGCCGACAGGCATCGGTGATGCAATGCGTTCAAAAATTCCTTGCCCATTGTGCTTGATCGAAGATTGGATGCCATGCTCGGGCCCACATCGCAACACGACCCCGCCAAAGGCAACGCCGATCGATTGATGCCCTAGACAAACACCCAACATCGGGATCTGCGACGACAGTTCGCGGATCACGGGTACCGAGCAGCCAGCTTCCTTGGGGCTTTTCGGGCCAGGCGAGATCACGATCGCTTCGGGATCCAATTCCAAGCAGCCTTGAGCGTCAATTTCGTCGCTGCGAATCACACGCGTGTCGCAGCCGAGTTGGCGAAAGTACCGGGCCAAGTTGTGGACAAAGGAATCGTAGTTGTCCAGCAATAAGATCATGCAATACAGCTTCTAATGGATCGGACCGCTAGCGACGCGGTTTGGCAAACTTAATCTTTTCGATCAGTTTGACCACTTCGTTGCCATCTTTGTAGCCGCTCACCGCAGTGATGGCCTTGATGACATTCTCGTAGCGTAAGTTGTAATCGGTATCGATTTCAAGTTCTGGTCCCTCGTCCTCTTCGGTTGGCGTCGCCGAACCGATCTGAGAAACGATGCGGGCTCGCAGTGCGTCGTAATCGGTGCCCAAGTCCGAATCGTTCAGTGCCATCGAAGCAAGTCGGCCCTGCGAATCGGCGCGTAGCCGCAGTTTCAATCCGAGGTCGGTCGGATCCGCAGCACCTTGGCTATCCCCCAGCGGCATTCGCACGCTGAAGTCGCCTTCCATTTCCACGACTTTGAAGGTCATCACGAAGAAAACCAGCAACAGAAAGACGATGTCAATCATGCTGGTCATGTTGAGTTCGTTTTTCTCGTTCGCGTGTTGATTGCGAATTTTCATCGATTGTCTTCCTTCACTCGCAGCGCAAAGTTGACGAGTT
>NZ_JBFHFD010000765.1:0-3801 GCF_041583735.1 Novipirellula sp. | reverse complement strand
GGG
This sequence comes from Novipirellula sp., assembly GCF_041583735.1. NCBI lineage: Bacteria > Pseudomonadati > Planctomycetota > Planctomycetia > Pirellulales > Pirellulaceae > Novipirellula > Novipirellula sp. The sequence goes on along the minus strand of NZ_JBFHFD010000765.1, from coordinate 3,798 downwards.
CAGTGCGTTTGCGTTGCCGGTCGTCGATCCGACGGAAACGGATGCGTCATCGTCAATCCATTGGAACAAGGCTCCCTGCCGTTTCTGTGGCACCGGTTGCCATGTCCAAGTCGGTGTCGAAGAGGGCCGCGTGGTCGCGGTGGCTGGCGACAAGCATGCCGATGTGAACAAGGGACTGCTTTGCGTTAAAGGCTATCATGTCGGCGGCATCCTGTACGGCAAAGACCGTTTGACCAAGCCACTCCTACGTGATGGCGAATCGTACAAACAGATCGAATGGGACGAAGCGATCGATATCGTTGCCAAACGGATCATGAAATCGCCCAACACGTTTGCGTTTTACGGGTCGGGCCAATGGACGATCCCGGAAGGCTACGCCGCACAAAAATTCATGAAGGGCGGATTGTCCAATAATCACATCGATCCCAACGCTCGGCTCTGCATGGCGTCGGCGGTCACCGGATTCTTAGCCACCTATGGCGTCGATGAACCGGCCGGATGTTATGCCGACTTGGACGAATGTGATGTCTTGATCACCTGGGGCAACAACCCTGCCGAAATGCATCCGGTGCTCTTTTCGCGAGTCATCGACCGGCGTTCCAAGGGCGAAAACGTACGGTTGATTGACATCGGCACCCGCCGCACTCGAACCACCGACGCCGCGAACGACTTTCTGATAATGAAGCCGCATGGCGATGTCGCGATTGCCCTGGGGATCATGCATCTGTTGATCAAAAACGGAACCTATGACAAAAAGTTCGTCGAGAACTTTGTCAACTTCCGTGCACCGGAACCGGAAAACCCAACGCTGCAAGGCGAAGCGATCTCGTTTGACGAATACAAGAAACGAATCGCAAAGTATACGCCCGAGCATGTCGCGGAGCTGTCGGGATTGTCGGTCGAGCAAATTCGCATGCTGGGCGATCTGTTCGGAAACCCAAAACTGAGAATCACCAGTTTGTGGTGCATGGGGATGAACCAGCACACGATGGGCACGGCGATCAACAGCTTGGTGCACGGCGTCCATTTCTTGAGCGGACATTTTGGCAAACCCGGCGATTCGCCCACCAGTTTAACCGGGCAACCGTCGGCCTGCGGCACCGTTCGCGAAGTCGGCACACTGGCACATGCATTGCCCGGCGGACGTGTCGTTGCCAATGATGAACATCGCGCTCAGTCCGAAGAGATCTGGAACATGCCGGCTGGCCGCATCAATGCAGCCCCCGGTTACCACACCGTGAAAATGTTCGAGCAATTCACCAAGGCTACCGACGAAGGAGGCGATATCGATACGCTGTTCGTCCAGGTCACCAATCCCGGCCAAACACTGCCTAACTTGAACCTGCTGTTCAATGACAAAGAAAATCTGAAGGACAAATTCCTGATTGTTTCGGACGTCTACCCGACAGCCACCACACGACTCGCCGACTTGATTTTGCCTGCCGCGATGTGGGTGGAAAAGAACGGCATGGTCGGCAACTCGGAACGACGAACGCAGCAGTGGTTCAAAATGGTCGATCCGCCAGGCGAAGCACGCGACGATTGTTGGCAAACGATCGCGATCGCCCACCGCTTGTTCGAACTCGGTCACGAAGGGATGAAGGATAAAGACGGCAAATTCATCTTTGCGGTCTATGACGACGACGGCGAAGAGGTTCCGGTGTGGCAGTGGGAACACTACTACGACGTCAATGTCGACAAGGCGTTGTTCGAAGAGTACCGCAAGTTCACGGTGATGAAACACAAGAACTTGGCGCCGTACGAAGAGTACGTGAAAGCACGCGGGTTGCGTTGGCCGGTGGTCGAACAAGCCGACGGATCGTGGCGTGAAACCATGTTTCGCTTCGCCGGGTTTGATGATCCGTTTGTCGCCGAAGGCAAAGAGATCGACTTTTACCATTCGGTCACCCACGACGGTCGCGGCCAAGTTTGGTTCCATGATTACCAACCACCGCCGGAGCTGCCCGACGACGAGTACCCGTTGTGGTTGTGCACCGGCCGTGTGCTGGAACATTGGCACTCAGGAACAATGACGCGGCGTGTATCGCAATTGAACCGGGCGATGCCCACCGCCTATATCGAGGTTCATCCCGACGATGCAGCGGCACTGAATATTCGCCAAGGCGAAGTGGTCACGGTTGAATCTCGCCGCGGCAGCTGTGATTTGCCTGTCTGGATCAACGGTCGCGGACAACCACCCAAGGGATCGATTTTTGTTCCGTTCTTTGACGAGACCAAATTGATCAACAATGTAACGCTCGAAGCTCACGATCCGTTTTCGAAGCAGCCCGACTACAAGAAATGTGCCGTGCGAATTCGCAAACAAAGCGCCGAGGTCGCCCAGCGATGAATAGCGAAACCAACTCGAAAAACGTAGCGACTCGTGGCTCGATCGCCTTTCTGGTCGCTGTCATCGGCGTTGCCGTGGTCGGCTATTTCGTCGGCATCAACGACGGGGTCCCGCAAGAAGATTTCGAGCAGCAAGCCCCGTGGCTGTCATCGCAAGTTGAGGGATCCGAGCGACCTGCGGAACCTCCGTCCACGTCCACGATTGCCGCCGTCACCTACGCGGAAATGCGGCGTAGCGAGACGGGACCGACCAGCCAGTGGAAGCCGAAACTCGACCAGATCCCGCAACCTCAATACGATTTGTTCGCCGAGATCAAACCGAGCGAAGAAGCCAAGTTACAGTCGACGCTGACGCGGGCATCTCGCCGGGCGTTTAACGGAGCTCCGCCGATCATCCCGCACGTGGTCGAAGGCACAAACGACGCGGCATGTTATGCGTGTCACGGCGAAGGCAAACGCATCGAGAACCGTGTCGCGAACCGAATGTCGCATGGATTTTTGGCGAATTGCGTCCAGTGCCACGCTCCGCCACCACCGAAACCGTTCACCGATTTCGATACCGAGGTGCAAACCACGTTTGTCGGCCTGCCTGCACCGCTCAAGGGCGAGCGTGCCTTTCCCGGCGCACCGCCTACGATTCCGCATTCAACGTGGATGCGAGACCAGTGTTTGGCGTGTCACGGCGGGAACGCTGGCTGGGCAGGACTCGAATCGACGCACCCTTGGCGTACCAATTGTTTACAATGCCATGCTCCGTCGGCGACGCTTGACCAATCGATCGTGCCCGAGCAAATCGGCTTCTTGCCGGAACCCAACATAAAGTAAACGTGATGTCAGACCAGCAACCGCGCCGCGAAGGTCTTTCACGCCGTGACCTGCTACACGGTCGGTTGTTTGGTCATCGTGATCCCGAGCAAACTGCGGAACCACCGGCGACGACTCCGCCGCCCGAGCGGTGTCATCCGCCGCTGGTGATGCGATACCCACGAACGACTCGCGAAGTCGGTGCCGCGGATGCGGAACCGGAAAAGTCGGCTCAGCCCGACGCGGCGCGTCGCCGCACCATCCCAATCTTGCGGCCGCCCGGAGCGATCGACGAAGCGAGTTTTCTAAACGATTGCACGCGATGCAATCGCTGTATCGAAGTTTGTCCTCACGACGCAATCATCCATGCACCGCCGAGAATGCGCGAAGCAGTTGGCACTCCGATGATCGATCCCGACCATCAACCCTGCATGATGTGCGACGATTTCCCTTGCATTACCGCCTGCGAACCGCACGTGTTGACCACACACGTGCGTCCGATGATGGGAACCGCGATCGTCACCGAACATTTGTGCTTGGCGCACCACGGAACGACTTGCACCGTCTGCAGCGAGCGGTGCCCCGTCGAGGGCGCCATCCAAGTCAGCGAGGGAAAACCCAAGGTCAAGGAATCTGCGTGCACGG
>NZ_JBFHFD010000764.1:0-3809 GCF_041583735.1 Novipirellula sp. | reverse complement strand
GATTCGTTATACAACCGTTCGGCGCGAGCCATTTTGGATCGAGCGTATTCGTGATTGGCTTTTGCCACGTCCCGCAGCGCTTCGGCCAGCTTGATTTCATCTGGACGCGAACCATTTTTTAGTTCTGCTAACTCTGCTTCCCGCAGCGCCAATTCGGCTTCAGCACCCGCGATCTCGATCTCAATGGTTTTGGTTCGCAGTTGGGCAAGCGACTGACCCTGTGCGACCGCTTCCCCCGCATTGACCATGAATTCCAAAACACGGCCATCAACCGCACTGCCAATCGTACTTTCCCGCCATGGTTTGACGTTGGCGACAAACGACTGTTCCGCCGAGATGTCTTTTTCGATCACCGCAGTGACCACCACCGAGGCGGGGCCGCCTTGTGCGAGCAAGGGGCTGCCGCTGGCGACCAGTAAACTCGCCAGCCATCTGGCCCAGACGACCGCCGACGGAATGAGAAGTCGACCGCAGCGTGGAGACGTTGGATATGTTGACATCAAAACGACAGAAAGCATTTGAGGGGGGATTGAGGGCAGTCTTCGGGAATCATACTTATCATAAGCCCCAAAGTTCGGGTTTCCTACCTTGCAATCCAGATTGAGGTTGACTTTCTTGCCAAAGCCTCGGCGTGGAACAGGCAAAAAAAAACGGCTGTGAGACACTCGAAAGTGTTTCACAGCCGCTTGTCACTTAAACCCGCGAGAGAAGATGCACTCACGCCCCAGCAAACCCACATAAGCTGAGACGATTGTTACCCACTCAAGTTTATCTAGCATCGGGTCGTCCACTTGGTTGACCCATGCCGGCATCATGAACAATCGACCGGATCGTGCTGATACTTCTAGTTGTTCGCGTTGTTTGGTTAGGAAAGCGTCCTCGAAGCGTCAAACCGTAACGATTATGCCGATGGAGTCATCAAAACCGATTGGACACATCCGTCTAGTGGGGGTGCTTCGTGAGATAGGTTATCCAGCCTGTCAGTTGAGAGAATCAGTGGGATAGGCTTCCAGCCTGTCATCAAGAACTGTTCTTGCTGCCAAGCTGGATGCCAATCCCACATTTGGCTAGACGCCGTAACGATTTCGCAGGCAACGGCGGTGGGTTTTGGCCAGACTCGCACGAGCATGTTGCCCGGCTGCTTCGGCCGCTTCGGCAACGCAATCGAGCAGCGTCGAATAGCGTCCAAACGAATCGACGCCGACATCCCAACCCGCTTTCATCAACCGCTCGTGTCGCTGGACTTCGCTCGTCGCCTGGTTGGCTTGATCCATCCAATACTCGACGACTTGTTGGCGACACGACTGCGTGTTTGTGGCCAGCAGGCTCGACAAATATTTTGATTCCGCGACTCGATTGGGATCAAGTTTCTGCAATCGCGCGACCGAAAACTTGGCCGCCTCTTGCTGCATCCAATGACTGTTCATACGGACGGCTTGATCGGTAAAACTCGACGCGTTTGCACCCTGTTGATAGGTATCGATCGCAGCGGACGAATCCCCGCGACGCTCGACCGCATAACCGAGCAAGTCCCAGGCCCAAGCGATTTGGCGAGCCGAATCCGCTGTCGCGTCGATCACGGCGCGGCAATGTGTCTCGACAGCCGACCAATCTTGCTCGCCCCGATCGTGGTCGCTGAGCTTTAGTTTTTCTTTGAGCAAATTCCAAACGTCGCCGGGCATCCGTCCCGCATCAAACATCCACGAAATACAATCGTTCCACGACATCCCAAGCTGGTTAGCGAGCTTGCCGTTAAGCCGGCTGGCCCAAGGTTGGTGCATCGCATCTTGGACCAATTCGCACCTCACCGCTTCGCAGGCAATGTTTTCGCGGAGCAGCACCTCGGCGGACTCTTGCGAACTCGTCTGCTCGGCCAACAGTTCCCGAATCGCCTTACTTTGATGTTCAAATGCCCAGTGAACGAAGGGATCGTTCAGCGGGTCGAAATATTGCTTGGGATTTTCGGCGGGAATGGCCAATCGTCGCCGTGGGCCGGGCAGTCGCTCAACGACCGCCTCGAACACGATCGCGTCGGCTAACCGCTTGCCCCAGGGCATCCAATCGCCCCCGCCATGAAACCACTGGACCATTTCGCCCATCTGATTGTTCGCATCGGCGCGAACACAAACCCAATTGCCATCGGAATCCCCAACAAGGGGCAACAGATCACAGGGCATCAACCCAGGCCAAATTTCATCCGGAGCCTCCGAAAGCAACCCATCGGCGGGAATCGGCAGGCGAAATTCGCCCGTTCCATTGCGTTTCCAGATCTCACGGTCCAGCCAATCAGCCAAATCAGGTGCCAAAACGCACTGATATCGCTCGGAAATCCGTTCAGACCACGGGGTCGGCTGTGAAACGACGTCAGACAATGGGGACCGAAAGTTCAGGAGGACGCAGTAAAATGTATCGATCAGGGAAAAAGTATCGCAGGATCGCTCGGAAACACCGCCGTGATTTTGGGTAGACAAGGCCGTTTAGCCTAGCGAATTTGCCGTCTCGTCCACAAGAGGAGCGTGCGGCTGCTCCAGACTAGCATAGCCACGCTAAAGGGGGGAACGTTTTTTACTGGAAGCGAGGCAGTTTACGCCCCCGGGAATTCCGATATTGACCGCAAGTTCCCCTCGTCATCGAACGACAATGGCCCGAGATCGCCGAGTCGTTCGAGCGCAGCGGCGTTGCGGTCCTCGCTGCGAGCCACCTCGTCCCAATAGGCTTCGCTGCAAACCAACTCGCTTAGATGGAGCGTGTCTTGGATCCAGACCCAACGCAGCTGCTGGCGTGTCCGCTTGCCAACTTGTCCCATCGCTGCGACTAACGCTTCGCGATCACAGTCAAAATGGATCGGCACGGCGCCGGCCGACGCGTGTATGCTGGTCAAACAATTGACGCGAGTCTTTTTGTAATCGATCTTTTCCACCACGCGGCGATGACAAAATTCGGCCACTCCGATCCCGGCGGCATTGCCAGCGGATTGGTCGGTTAGATCACGCACATAGATTTGTTTGACTTTCGGAAACTCGTCCGCCGCGGCGATCTTGTCGTTCCATTTGCGGCCTACCACGTTGGTATCCATTCCGGTGCCGCTGATCTCTTTGCCCATACGATCGACAATCAAAAGATCGATATGGTCAAACGGCAAACGCGGCATCCGCTGGCGTGCCATCGTCAACAATCGTGGTTCGGCCAACAGGAACTCGGCTGGCTCGACCGCTTCGACATGCGAGACCTGGTCAAACGCATCTTCGATGATCGCGATCCCGAGCGAGATCGGCGCGGCAGCCTGGATCATCGGCACAATCTCTGCCGCCATCGCGTCTAAACAGTAATTAGCATCTGCCATCGCTTGGTGATAAACGATCGCGCCTTGATGTTTTCCCAAACCGATCATCAACATCTTCGCGAGCCCGCTTTCGTAGCGGCCGACCAGGCGTGTGTGTGGCTTGATCCGGTTCAGCACCACGACATGATCCATCTGGCTGGCGATTTTGTCAAAGTGAACGTCCAGTCCCGCAAGTCCCGCAGTCGAGGTGCCGATCACAATCGTGTCCAGCGAAGAACGGATCTCGCACCCCATCGCCGCTTCCTCGATTCCCAAGGATCGCAACAATGCGGCTTGTCCTTCGGCGGTCGCGCCGCCATGGCTACCCATCGCCGGCACGATCACGGGAACGCCGCCGCACCGTTTGATAAAATCAACCACCGCCGAAACGAGGGTCGGTAAGTCGGCGATCCCGCGACTGCCGACCGCAATTGCAACCGTTTGCCCCGGACGAAGCCGGCTTGCCAAGGTCGAATTGCCAATCGCG
>NZ_JBFHFD010000763.1:0-3814 GCF_041583735.1 Novipirellula sp. | reverse complement strand
TCGAATCGGACGAAGGCGATTGAGCCTTGGCGGTGTTGATATTGAAAGCCAGAACAAGCGCAATCACGCTAACGGCGATTTTTGTCGTAGCCTGATTCATCCCTGAATCTCCTAGTGCTATCAGTTTCAGTTGACCTTCCCTGCTCCTTGCGCTGCACCTGCAGCGCAGATGAGTCGGCGGACCGAGGGTGGACTTGTAACGAAAGTATCGACTTCGGCTATCGCATTTCGACAGTCTTGATTGCAAGATCAATTCTTTTTTCTGGAATTATTGAAGTAGCGTGGGGGGATTGGGAAACTTCGGTTTGGCAAACGCACTTCACGTTGGGTTCGCAATCGAGTGAATGCTTGCAATACTTCACGTTGATCCTTGCCTCGTTCTCAACAAATGTTCCCAACAAACATTCCACATAAACTTTTCATCGATAATCGCTTCTCATGGCCAAGAAAGTCTCCGCAAACGCTAACGCTCGTCACCTGTTCGGTTCTCACGTTTCGGTTGCGGGTGGGTTGGCCAAGGGAGTTGCCCGTGCTATCGACGTCGGTTGCGACGTGATCCAAGTGTTCACGAAAAACAACAATCAATGGGCAGCCAAGCCACTTGTGGCCGCCGATGTCGACGCTTGGAAAACGGCGCTCGCCGAATCGGGGATTCGCAACCCCATCGCTCACGCGTCTTATTTGATCAACCTAGCCACGCCCAAAGATGACTTGTTTCAGAAGTCCGTGGATTCATTGGTGATGGAACTCGAGCGAGCGAACGAGCTTGAAATCGAAGGCTTGGTGGTGCATCCCGGCGCGTTCACGACCAGCAATGAAGCGGACGGGATCAAGCGAATCATCGACGCGATCGTGGAAATCCTTGGACGCGTCCAACCGGGGTCGTGCCGCTTGCTGTTAGAGAACACCGCCGGCCAAGGATCGTGCCTTGGGCATCAGATTCATCAGCTTGGTGCGATGATCGAAGGAGGCGGCGATTCCAGACGCGTGGGGGTTTGTCTTGATACCTGCCACGCTTTTGCTGCGGGATACGAAATTAATACGAAGAAGGGGTTTGCCGCGTTTCGTCAAGAGCTTGATGATTTGTTGCCCGCAGGGTCCATCGCGGCGCTGCATCTAAACGACAGCAAAAAACCGCTGGGCAGCCGAGTGGATCGTCACGAGCATATTGGGCGTGGCGAAATCGGGCTGGACGGATTCCGTCACGTCTTGATGGATGACAAGCTGGGGCCAGTTCCCGGATATCTGGAGACCGAAAAAGGGACCGATGAAGAAACGGGCGAAGATTGGGACCGAATTAATCTTGCCGTACTCCGCCGGCTGGTCGCCGAAATCGCCTGATTGCTCAAGTATTGCCGGGCAGGTGATATCGTTAGCCGTTTTGGCTAACGATATGAAGCATTTTCTCGTAGCTACCTTCGCGCCAGAAGGTGGTGATTCGCATTTGGCCGGCAACCCTCCACGCTCTGGCGAGCGTAGCTACAAAACGCAAATGACGTCATTTGCCGTCTCTAAATGCTTCACAGCGGCCTCGTTTTGGCGCTAGCCACGGTTCCGTCGTCACGTCGGTTTCCGCAGCCACGAAGCCCTCCCCGGAAAACTCGCTGTGGGCTCGTTTTCCGGCGCTCCCCGCTTCGCCGGCGGGGTATAACGGTCGCGGCCTTTGCAGCGTGGAACGAAACGTTTGACAAGTTCCGCTACTGCGCTACCAGTTTGCCGAAACATCGCGGGGCGACACGTTGAACTTGATCGTGCCGTTTGCCGGTTTGTAGGCCCAGCCTGCTTCGTCGTTTGGCTGCGTGATGACCTCTTGGGCGACGTTACGATCCAGGTCGTAGTAGACGGCGCTGCGACCACTTAGAGGGCTGTAGACAGGTGACGCGAGCGGCTCGTGAAACAGCGTTTCCATCACCTCGGGCAACATATTCGCTGGGGGATAGAACCCCGCGTGGGCACGGTACATCTCGATGCCGTTTCGCAGGATCGCCAATTGTCGGCGGCTCGGTACGTCGTTCACATCGTCGTTGTCTGGGAACAACCGGGGAGCGGCTAGAGTGGCGACCACCCCAACCAGCAATGCGATAACCGTCATTTCAATCAGCGTGAATCCGCGGCGTGCGGCGGTGGTTCGGTCGATCGGTAGCATGCTGTGTGTCGTCCTTTTGGGGGTGACGCCGTGCGTTGGCAATCGCGTCCGTTTCGCATCGTTGGTTGCTTGGCAAACAGGTGTCGCTGCTTTGCGAGTCACCGTTTTGCGAGCCAGAAAAGCGAACCAGAAAAAATGCACGATTGTTTCTAGGGATCGAGTCGCCGAGGGGCGAGGGATCAGTCAACCGCACACGCTGCGTGGCCGAATGAACGGATCGGCAGGCATAATCGGTATAATCGTCAAAGCGGGCCTCGTCGCAGTCTGCTCGCGTGACATCGTGTCGAGCCGCCAGCGTGTTGACTTTTTGCATCCGCTGAATGTTCGGTGAATCGTCGTGCGCTGCATCAAATCAACACGGCAATTCTGGTCTCGGCGATCGGGCGTCGCCGTTCGCTTGATAAAAACGCCTCCGTGGGCGGTCGATTGGAGCTGAATGCGAATCACACCGGCGGACTGTCGTCGTTCCTGTTGCTATGGCTTGTCGTTTGCATAGGACGTTTTCAGCGAATCTTGTTGTTGTTCGAATTTCAAGTTTCACATTTCAAGAATCGAAAATTGATTTTTGATTTTTGATCCGCGAAAGCATCAACCGCGAAACACCGTTTCTATTTCTTCCGGAGCCTGCACTTGAGCGTCCTTCCTCATCGCCCGTCGGTTCGAATTGCCAAAGACACGCTGCTGGACGTTCCGCCGGTGAATTGCGGTTGGCCCGCAGTTCGTCCGAAACGAGCGACATCTGGGATGGCGTCCTCCCATCTTCGCGTGTTGCAATTGGATCACACCGATGACCAGGAGGGAGGTGAAGTCGCGGGCCATTCAGTCACGACAGACGAGCAAGCAGCGGCGGGAATGAGGGGTGGGAACAAATCGGCAACCCGTTATCACGCCGCAGCAAAGTATGCCGCCTGCTCGGTTGTCAAAAACGCAAGTGACGCAAACGAACCGCGATCGTTTGACGCGGTTTCCTCAGGCGAAAGCGGGATCGGTGAAACGCCGGCGAGGGAATTGGCAGAACCACAGACGGCGTCGTTGCCGATTCGACCCAATCGGTTTGATCTGAAAAATTACACCTGGTTCGGTTTATTTATTTTTATTGTGTTGGTGTTTTCCAGCATTGCCTCGGCGTAAACGTTTGACGGGGGCAGCATGACCGATAGGGCAATGCCTATGTCGATCGGGGGATGCAATCGGTCTGTGCGAGCGGGCGCGTCGCCGCATGTTGCAGGGCAAACCCGATTGCGTAACAGGGTTACGCTTGGCGAATGTGTCGGCGTCCTGTTTTAGAGGTAGGGATCATTCACGCCGCTGTCAAAATCGCCGCCCAAGCGGCACGCAGGTTTGCCGACGGAAAACGGTTTGATTGAGGCAAATCGTTGCGGGGACGGATTTCTGCGGCCGAGGCAGGGCTGCGGTGAAGGGGCATGTCGGCAGCGTTTGGTTAGGCAATTCCGCTCGATTTGCGTCAAGGCGTCAACGTGATCAGCGGCGTCTGGATGACGCCGCTGCGATCTGTTTTGCGACGCCCAGTCTTGGTTGACACTCCTGATTAGTATCGATAACCTAGATTAAACAATCGAGCATTCGCTGTGCCCGGGCCCCCAAAGGTTCGGGCAGTTTTTATAGAGCCCTTATCGAAGCCACGACTATGAACCCCCAAGACATACT
>NZ_JBFHFD010000762.1:0-3835 GCF_041583735.1 Novipirellula sp. | reverse complement strand
TCCAGGTTGTACAGGACTGGCGATTCGATGTTGGTAAAGGTCTTGTTTTTGTCCCAAAAGGGAAGCTGTTTTGTGGTGCGTGGCAGATGTAGTTTCCAATGACCATGACGAATCGCTTGCAAATTCTCGCAGTTGTAATAGAAGAAAGGTTCATCGTCGGGACGCGTCAGCGGTTTGCCTTGCAACAGTGGCAGCAAACTCACACCGTCGAGTTTTCGATCTGCCGGCAGAGGCTCGCCAATGATTTCGGACAAGGTTGGGAACAAGTCCATCGCGACCACGGGGGTGTCGGATTGCACGCCTTGCTTGATCACCGCAGGCCAATGAAAGATAAACGGCACTCGGTGGCCGCCTTCGAAGGTGACGTATTTAGTGCCTCGGTAGGGCGCGGCATATTGCGGCTTCACAGGCCCGTTGTCCGATGTGAAGATGACGATCGTGTTCTCAGCGATGCCGGCCTCTTCGAGCGCCTGCATCATTTCACCGACACCCCAATCGAGTTCCTGGATCACGTCGCCACGGACGCCGTCCTTCGAGGATCGCACAAAATCCTTGCCAGCTTGGTAGGGCGTGTGCGGATAGTTGTGGGCGAAGTACAGAAAGAATGGTTGGTCGCCGTGGTCGCGGATGATCTGGGCCGCGCGGTCGGTGTACAGTTTGGTTAACTGGTCCAACGGCGTTTGCGTATAGATTTCTTTTTCGCCGTCATAGAAATGGGATGAATGGCCGGCGTTGTTGGGCATGCCGTAGTAGTGATCAAACCCGTGTCGGAAAGGATGGAACTCGGGCTCCTTGCCGAGGTGCCACTTGCCAATCATGAAAGTCTGGTAGTCCTGTTTCTTGAACTGTTCCGCCAATGTGACTTCATCAGGATTCAGTCCCAGAAACCAGTGTTCATCACGAATGGGGTTGATGCCCATGTACAGTCCGCATCGCTGCGGATAGCTACCCGTCAAGAACGCTGCCCGCGAGGGCGAACAAATTGACGCACCTGTATGGAAGTCAGTGAACTTGACTCCGTCGGCCGCCAGCCGGTCGAGGTTCGGTGTCTTGACCTTCGTCGCGCCATAGCAACCAATGTCCGAATACCCAAGGTCATCGGTCAAAAAGAAAATGACGTTCGGCCGGGCAGGCGTCTGGGCGATACCCAAACTCGGGATCAAAAGAAGGCTCAGAATCCCGGCCAGCAATGAAAAATTGCAAATTTTCATTACTTGGTCGCCTTCTGCTTACGAATGCGTTGTTGCTTTGCGTCCGCTGGCGTCTTGGGACGATACGAATTCAGCAGCGTCTCCATTTCCTGGACGACTTCGGGGTATTGGTTGTAAAGATTTTGGGTTTGTCGTACATCATTTTCCAGGTCGTACAATTGAGCTGGCGGCGCACCACGTTTGAGCTTTCCATTTTCGATGTCGCTGTTTTCGCCGCCAACAAAGGCCACCGCAGGTGGGCCGCCCCAGGCGTGTTGGTTCGGCTTCGACCCGCCGAACCCGCCGCTTCCTCTTGCCCCGATATACATCCACTTGCCTTTACGGATACCCAAATTCGCTGGTTTGTGAGGAGCCAGAAGCAACTCGGTGCGAAGTGGTTCGGCAGGATTCTCTAAGAACGCGGGCAACACGTTGACGCTGTCGGTGTCTTCCACAGCATCCAGGTCTTGACCGGTCAGTGCCGTAAACGTGGCCAGCATGTCAACGTTACAAATCAACTGATCCGACGTGCTGCCGGCCTCGATCTTTCCAGGCCAACGGGCGATAAAGGGAACGCGATGCCCGCCCTCCCAGACACCGAATTTGAAGCCCAGCAGATCGCCGTTGATGCGATGCCCCGCCTTGACGGCATTGCGTCCGCCGAGATTCAGCATCGCGCCGTTGTCACTGGTGAAAATGATCAGCGTGTTTTCGCTCAAACCCTGCTTTTCGAGGCACCCGGTCACTTCGCCAACCATCCAGTCCAGCTCTTGGATAAAGTCGCCGTAGAGCTCCGCATCGCTCGAACCCTGAAACCGCTTGCCGGGGGTGAAGGGGTGGTGAATATGAGTCGTGGCCATATAGAGAAAGAACGGCTTCTGCTTGTTCGCCGTGATCCAGTCTACTGCCTTTCCCGCCAAAACCGTTCCGACTGTATAGTCGTTGTAGTTTTTGTGAGCTTCCACGGCTCCTTTGAACATGTTGGGAGTGCGCTGCGAGGCCTCAGGCGGAATTTCTGTGATCGGCGTTGCCTCTTTTTCATGCCCGCGGCCGATATAGACCAGTGGATCGGCAGGGTCGCTGCCAACGATGCGATCGTTCTCGACATAGACAAAGGGAGGAGCGCTGTTCACGACGGGTAACCCAAAGTAGTAATCAAAACCGAGGTCTTGAGGCCCCGGCCGCAGTGGTTCTTTCCAGTCGTTCTGTCCCTCTCCGAACCCCAGATGCCATTTACCCAGTGCCGCGGTTGCGTAACCTTTGTTCTTGAACACGTCCGCAATCGTCAGCTGATCTGTGTCAACAAGCAGTCCGGATGTAACGGGCGCGGGTCCCCACACGCCTTTGCCACCATTGCCGCGGCTGGGATACTCGCCTGTCAACAAGGCGTAGCGTGAGGGCGTGCAAACGGCGGATGCGGTGTGGGCGTCGGTGAATCGGCGTCCTGCTTTAGCCAGCGCGTCGATGTTCGGCGTCTGGACTTTCGTTGCCCCGTAGCAACCCAAATCGCCGTAGCCCAAATCATCTGCTAGGATGTACACGACATTTGGATTCGAGGGGCTCGCATTGGTGCCTGGTTGTGCACTCACACGATTCGACGATCCCACATGCAGTGGCAAGGTCAGCAAGAACACACCGATATAGTGTTGTAGTTTCATGGTTTTGTTCAGCGGTGAGGAGATTGGGTTGGAGAAGCGTGGTCGATTAGTTCCATCGATCTAAAAAATTGCGGCCGAATCCTCCGGCGACATCAAAGGCTCTTTCCGCTCAGCATTCTCAGGGTTTACGGTGGACCGGACGCAGAATCATGGCATGTCCGCCGCCGACCGCCATTTTAGCTGGAAGCACATCGTGGCGTTTCACGGTCGCCGTGGTGATTTCATACGCTTCGGGATTCTTTACGCCGTGTGCGTCGGACGAATCCTGATAGATCGTCGCTTGATAGGTTTTTCCGGGCTCAAGGAAATCAAGCGGAATGTCAAGCGTTTGAGCGGTCTGATCGCTGACCGAACCGATAAACCATCGATCGCCGGTGCGGCGAGCAACCGTGATGTAGTTTCCGATCTTCGAATTCAACACTCGAGTGTCGTCCCATGTCGCAGGCATTTGTTTCAGGAATTCAAACAGATCTGCTTTTTTTAGGTACTCTTCCGGCGCGTCGGGCAGTGTCACCAATCCCGTATAAATCACCAGGTTGCGAGCCACTTCGCTGACCACGGTCGAGATGTAGCTGTTCCTCTTCTTGGGCCCTTTCTTACGCTCACCCGCGTTGATGCTGTTGATCCCAAAGTTTCCATTGGACATATCCAACGGGCCTGTCAATGCACTGACCATTGCCATTTGCAGGAAGGTTTCGGGCGTAAACGCACTCCGGCTGTCTTGTTGGCCATGGCAATATTCGCGGGTGATCAAATTGGGCATCGTTCTCTCGACACCCGCCATCGGCACCGGTCCGTCATGAAAATTGATCAACAACTTGTTTTCCGCGGCTGCATTGATGGCGTCTCGGGTGAAATCGGCCTTATTGCCCATGAAACCGTACTTCATGCCCGTCGCACCCAGATCTGCATAGTGACGGAACAGTGTTTCATCGCCGAAGTTTCCTTTCTTGCGGTCGTAATAGAGCATGATCATCACGCCCTTTT
>NZ_JBFHFD010000761.1:0-3846 GCF_041583735.1 Novipirellula sp. | reverse complement strand
GATGGACCGAGTTCAACCCGAGGATTTAAAGAAGATGATCGACGAAAGCAAAGAATTGGCAGCCGAAGAAACCAAGCAAGACAACTTGCCCACATTCAACGACAGCGACCAACCACTCAAAGACGAACCGTTGGCCGACGAAATCACGATTGATGATTTCGCCAAAGTCGACTTGCGAGTCGCTCGCGTGGTCAATGCCGAGCATGTTCCAGAAGCCAACAAGTTGTTGAAGTTGACCCTCAGCCTAGGGGGTGACGAGCGACGCCAAGTCTTCGCCGGAATCAAAGCCGCTTACGAACCCGAAGCGTTGATCGGCCGTTTGGTCGTGATGGTCGCCAATCTTCAACCACGCAAAATGCGTTTTGGATTGAGCGAAGGAATGGTAACGGCATCGGGCCCGGGTGGCGCCGAAGTGTTTGTCCTCGGCGTGGACGAAGGCGCTCAACCCGGTCAACGTGTCCACTAAACAAAATGCTGCAACGGCCCATCAATCACTTCCGTAGCTTTTTGCTCGACAAACTGGTGCTCCGGCCCACGCGTGACCGCGTGGATCATGGCATGCAGCATCGATTGCAGCTGCCGTCGCGTTTTGGGCCGCTGGAGACATTTGGTTACGCGAATTACCCCGACCCCGGATTTGGGGACGCTCCGACAAGTGCGAGCGATCCACCGGATCTGTTGTTGCTGAAATTCCCAGGAACGGCAGGACGAGCCGAGCGTTCGTCGCCGTTTCCTACCGAAATGATGCGGGATGTTCGCATCCATGCTTGGACCTGGAACCCGCCGGGGTACGGCAACAGTGCGGGTCGTCCGACGCTGCGCCGCATTGCCGAAGCCGCAATCGACTTTTTTGAAGCCTCGATCGATCGCTACCAACAACGCTACACGAGGCCCCCTGCGGTATGGTTGTGTGGTAACAGCCTCGGATGCGCCACGGCGCTGCATGTCGCCGCGATCTCGCAACAAAGCTCGTCTCCGATTCGAGGTCTGCTATTGCGAAATCCTCCGCCGGTGGATTTGGTGGTGAAACATGTGGCGAAACGTTATCCGCTGGGCCGGTTGATCCATCCGGTAGCCGACCAATTGGCGCCGGCCATGAACGCGATCTACACCGCCTCGAGCGTCGCTGTGCCGGCAATCTTTTTGCAATGCCAAAACGATTCGCTCGTTCCTCCCGCGCTGCAGCAACGGATTCGCGACGCCTACGCCGGCCCCCAAACGCTTGTCAAACTCGACGGGCTCGATCACGATGGCGCGATGGACGAACAACACTTGCCAGCGGTCCGTGATGCCGTGCGTTGGCTTCGTGAACAATCGCAACTCTAAGATTTTTTGAGCCATTTTTTCGATAGCCAGTGCAATGCCACTCTCCGACCTCCGCATTCGTATTCGCCACGCAACCGAGAACGATGCCTCTCGCGTCGCTGAGATCTACAACCACTATGTGGATGTGGGCGGCGCCACGTTTGACACGGTCCATCTATCGACCGAAATGGTGGGCCAACGAATCAAGCAACCCAAGCCAGATGGTTGGTATGTTGCTGAATCAGACGAATCGTTACTCGGATGGGCATCGGCACGGCGTTACAGCGATCGATTTGGCTACCGATTTTGTTGCGAAACCGCAATCTACATCGCCCCCGATGGCCAAGGCCGTCAAATCGGCAACCGATTGCAGCAGAGAGTGGACCAGCACTGCGTCCAGTGCAATCTGCATCATGCGGTCGCTCGCATCATTGCCGACAACCAACGCAGTCTTGCGTTCCATTACCGTCACGGTTACGAAATGGTCGGCATCCAAAAAGAGATCGGCCGCATGAATGACCAATGGGTCGACGTGGCGATCTTGCAAAAGATTTTTCGCCCCGATGGCAATTAATGTCACACCACTCTCGCTGCAACATCGCTCACATCCGTGCTCGCGCACTGCTACTTCGCCAAGTCCGAACGTTCTTTGACGAACGTGGTTTCTTGGAAGTGCAACCGCCCTGTTTGTCACGCGACTGCATCGTCGATCCGTACATCAACCCGTTGACGGTTTCGACAAAACAGCTTGCCCTCGCCGAACCGGATCTTCCCGAGTGCTACTATTTGCAAACGTCGCCCGAGTTGGCAATGAAACGCATGCTGGCCGCCGGAGCACCGTCGATCTACAGCATTGGACCGGTGTTTCGGGCTGGCGAACGCGGGCCAATGCACAATGTCGAATTCAGCATGCTGGAATGGTATGATGTTGGTGCCGACATCCGCTCGGGGATCAACACCACCGGAACGTTGGCGTGCGAGGTGCTACGAACGGCTCGCTTCGACGAGACCACTTACCGCGATGCATTTTCGACAGCCCTCGGAATCGATCCGATCACCGAACCGCTGACGCGACTGCAATCCGAAACCGCAGACATCGACGCATCGCTTGCGAACGACATTGCCAAGGACCGCGATGCAATGCTGGACGTGCTGTTTACTCATCATGTTCAACCCAATCTTGGCGGCGAAGTGCCCGTAATCGTTCGCAACTACCCCCTCACCCAAGCGGCATTGGCACGCCAAGCGGCGGATGACGAACTCTGCGCCGCTCGCTTTGAAATGTTTTTCAAGGGCATTGAACTGGCTAATGGTTACGACGAATTACTCGACGCAGACGAGTTGGTCCAGCGAACGCTGGTCAATAACCAACGCCGCATCGCGTGCGGCGAAACCCCTCTGCCGATCGACAACTCGTTGGTGGAAGCCATGCGGCGTGGACTCCCCGCTAGCACGGGAGTCGCACTCGGTTTCGATCGTCTGTTGATGTTACATACAAAGTCACACTCGATTGACAAAGTTGTACCGCTGACGATTGAAATCGCTTAGAATTAGCTTAGTTCGTCTATCCACCGGATCGCGCCCCATGCTAGATCCAGCTCGTGTTAGAATGAGATTCTCTTTACAACACAAATGCGAGTAGTCGACATGACCAATAATGCAACTTCGACTCGGCGATTAGCCGTCAACGCAGCGTTTTTAAAAGACATCAAGGACGATAACCATCACTTAAAGGTTTTGGTGGATAAGATCGGCCCGATGGTGTCGCATCCAAAAATCGCGACCAACCACTGGCTCGAACTCATTGACTTGTTCTCGGAATTCCGAGATCAGCTGGCGCTTCACTTTTCGCTCGAAGAAGCGTTTGGCTATTTTGACGAAGCGATCGACACGTCGCCTGAACTGAGCACACATGCAGAATCGCTGCGTTCGCAGCACACCACGCTTTTCGAAGCGATTCGCCACTTGACCGAATCGGCAAGCGAAGTGACCGCCGATCAAGAAGAAAAGATCGCTCGACTGCTGGTTCGCTACGATACCTTCTTGCGGTCGTTTGCCCAGCACGAGGAAGCCGAGCTAAAGCTGATCCTCGAGGCCTTTGATGATGACCTCGGCGTCGGCGACTGATTGCATCACCAAATCGTGCTGAATCCAAAATTCAGCCCGTTCCAGTTCAAATCGTGAAACGTGGGCGTTTGCGTGGCTGGGTCAAAGAATGATTGCGACGCGGATTGCTCCAACGCCCCCACGGCGTCCTCTAACCATAATCCTTGGTAGGCAACTTGCAGCGAAGCCCAACTGCACAACCACATTGATCCGCCAATTTCGACATCGAACAGCGACGTATCTTTGTCACCTTCGTAGGTGAATGACGTGTTCTGGGCCACGGCGGAACCACGCACCTCGTTGTTGAGTGCCGCATATTTGCCACGAGCATATAGACGTGATCGTCCGTTGGTCCACAACGTTGCTTCGCCACCCACTTGAAATCCAAATGCCTTGTTCGAGGCTGTCGAGAAAAAGCCCGATCGCGTCGTCGTT
>NZ_JBFHFD010000760.1:0-3866 GCF_041583735.1 Novipirellula sp. | reverse complement strand
CCGTCTTCAACTCATCAACATTGAACGATGGTGCGTAACCTGCTGAACCCGACGGCGAACTGAGCGTCCTGGAAAGGTTCTCGATTGCATCGAGGCCCATCAGTGTTTCCGTGACTCTCTCTGTATGGCTGACATGCAGCAGTGTGATTCTTCCCTCGAGGTCTTTGCATAGCCCGACGGCATATTGCAGCGCCGCGTGCGCGGATTCGCTGAAGTCCGTGGGAACAAGTAAATGACGCATGACTGACTTCCTTCACTATTTGTTCAATTGAGAAACCGTGGACTCGCCCACGGATCCATTGGGACCGACAACCGAGTCGGATGCAGGTGCGCCATTCTTTGCGGTGTCGGGATTGAAGCGTGCATGCAACGACTGCCAGTCGATGACGAGTTTGCCGCCCGTTGACTCGTGTTGTTTTGCCCAGTTCATCAACAAGTCCAGACAGGCGTGATCGATGTAGTCAAGCTCACTAAAATCGATATGTAGTTCAGCGCGAGCGGGAACCTTCTCTAATTCTCGCGCCAGAGCGGGAAGACGAACGAAGGTAGCTGCACCCTGCAGTGAGAGAGTCACCCTGTGGGAGCCTTGTTCTTGTTCAAGACTCGTAGCCAAGTGCGAGAACGTATACAGAAGTTTGGCAGCGGCAAGTCCGATGCCCACGAGTACGCCGGTCAACAGATCGGTGATGACGATCGTACTTACGGTGGCGGCGTAAATCGCGACTTCGCCACGACCGTACTTGCCGAGGTCGCGAATGGACTTGGGATTAACCAGCTTGTAGCCCGTATAAACAAGTATCGCAGCCAGGCTTGAGGTCGGAATCAGACGCAGTACAAAGGCCAAGCCTGCGACGAAGATCAGCAGCCACAGTCCGTGCAGGATGGCGGAAAAGCGGGTGCGTCCACCCGCTTGAACGTTTGCCGAACTGCGAACAATCACTCCAGTCAGCGGGAGCGCACCAAGAAAACCGCAAACAACATTCCCAACGCCCTGCGCAAAGAGCTCGCGGTCGTATCGAGTGCGGGGACCTTGATGCATCTGATCCACTGCAGTTGCACACAACAACGTTTCCGCACTGGCAACCACCGCGATCATCAGTCCGGCCTGAACCACGGCCGCCCAGGGTGCCGAGCTCAGTACGGTGAGGCTCGGAAATCGCACATCGCTCCAAAGATTATTGGGAATCTCTACGTACAGCACCGGTACCGCAAGCAAGGCGGCGACCAGGGTTGCCAAAACCACCGCGATCAAAGGGGCCGGCACGACCTTGAGAGGCTTGGGCGCGGCCCCCTGCCATAACAGGATGACTGCGATCGTCAGGATCCCGAGGTAGGCTGCCAGATGGTGATTCTTTTGATGGCTCATAAGATCTTCAAGCGACGCTACGGCTTGGACCTGTCGTGGCAAGATCTCTTCGATGTTGTTTTGCTGCAACGCGGTTGCCGCGGCACCACTTTGGAGAATCGCCAAGGAAGCCGCTTCATTGATCCTGGTAAATTTTTCACTCGGCTCCGACGCCGTTTCAAACTCCTTTAATCGAACACCGACCGCATTAAGATCCTCCGTAATCTGTGATTGCTCGGTCGCCAAGTCAACCAAGTCAACCTGCGAGATCTCGACAGGAGCTTCCGAGGACTCGGGCTTTTCTCCGTTCCCAGGATGCGGCACACGTTCAGCCACTCGCTCGTGCAGGTTCACCTGACGCTGGTGGAGGTCGCCAACGGTGCGCAACATTTCGGTCCGGAATTTTCGATCCTCACGGCTGTCGAATTCGGGGATTGCCAAACCCTTCCAAATCGCTTGCGGAATCGTAACCAGGTTTTGGATTCCGCTGCCCTTCGGCTTGTCGTCCACCATCACATGAAACTGACTTGCGAAGATCAGTACGCCGATTCCGGCCAGCATTCCTTTGATGACAGCGGGCGAAACAGCGCGAAACCATTGCCCCAACTTCAGAACCCCCGCAACGGCTTGCATCAATCCCGCGATCAAGACGATGGTGCCCAGCATTTCCAAGCCAAATCGCTGGACGACCTCATAGACGATCACCGTAAGACCAGCCGCAGGCCCACTGACTTGCAACGGACAGCCGGCCAGCGTGCCAACAACCAACCCGCCGACGATGCCGCTGATAAGACCGGCAGCCACAGGGACTCCTGAGGCGATCGCAATGCCCATACACAATGGCAACGCGACCAGGAACACCACAATCGACGCCAGTAAATCGTGCTTGATGATCGAGCCGAACGCGGTCTCGTGCTCCTGATCCATTTCTTGGGTGCTACTCATCTTTCGTCTCTATGCGATCTGGATTGATTCATCTTGAGAAACGCCAACAATGCGATCTGTGACTAAATCGAAGGCAACTCAGCCGAGACACTCGAGGAACGAGCGACGGTTTCTTCCACGGGCAGATACTGTCCCTTTTCGGCGTCGTACGCGAAAACTTGTCCAGTCTCGAATTTGTAAACCCAACCGTGTAGCTTCAGTTCGCCACGGGCTAACTTTGCCGCTACGGAGGGATGTGTCCGCAGATTTTCAAGCTGCACCAGTACATTCTCTTCGACCGTCGCCGTCAGCCGAGGCGCTTCTTCGGTGATGTGCTTGTAGTTCTCCTTCATGATTCGCGAGGTGGCTTCGGCATGCGTCAGCCAAGCACGAACTGCCGGCAACTCGCCGACAGCCTCAGGGTGCAGCAAGCCATTCATCGCTCCGCAATGGGAATGACCACAGACAATGATGTCCTGCACCTTTAACACAGAAACGGCGAATTCGATTGTGGCCGCTTCCCCACCAAGCACGGCTCCGTAAGGAGGCACGATGTTGCCAGCGTTTCGCATGATGAACAGCTCACCCGGTTGTGTTTGCGTTAACAGGCTGGGATCGATGCGCGAGTCGGAACAGGTGATGAACAATGCCAGCGGCTGTTGCCCCTGGGCCAATCGCTCGAAAAGTAACTTGTGGGAGGTGAAGTAGCTATCTTGAAATTCGTGAATGCCGTCAACGAGTTTTTGCATGGTCCTGAGTCCTTAAAAGGTATTGGAATAAAGCGATAATCTGAATTGCATTTAGTGTCGGTCGTCTGGCTATACGTAGTACGAACCGCAGTACGCATGCTGCCAAAGCCTCCGCCAGCATCTTAAGGATTGTGATTATGTGGCAGGGCGTTGACGACGAAGTTCGTCCGGGAAGCAAAGGCCCGGCTAGAGAAGCAGCGGCGCCATCAGATGGTTCGCAAGCCGATGCCCGGTGGGTACAGTTCGGCCCACGTCGCCAACCACACGAAAAGTTGCCCTTCGATACGCGACAACCCAATGCCGCGACTCTGGTTGAGAACGGCGAAGCGGCGTATGACATTGGGTGCGGACAACCGCTTCCTCCGATGACTCCGCTGCATCAAGAGGCGCTTCGCATTCGGAAAGGCTCCATTGCAATCCAATGCAGGGCGTGATTCCAGGCAAAAGAACGGCCCCAACCAACAGCAAACATCGCAACAGACCCTCAGTGCTTCTTCTCACTTTGCTTTTAGGGTAGTGAATGTCGCCAGACTTCGTGAATAGCGAGGAATTCTGGCGAATCTCACACCCCTGAACCCAAACCGAAAAAATGGCCCAAGCATTAAGAACAATGCCCTTTTGAGTTTGAAAAGTGGAGGTTGCGTTCTTCATCGTGCAATCTTGAGAAGATCTATCAGCATCGCCACGCCGGCAAGACCCAACACGGCGGATGAGCAATGTATGAACCCATACGGACGCACTTAAGTGCACGTTTCGTGCCAGTGCGGCAAAACGCTGAGAACACGAGCACGACCAGTACGAAGATGATAAGAAGTGTCCTCCGTCGTCCGCAACTACAGTAGCATCTT
>NZ_JBFHFD010000759.1:0-3866 GCF_041583735.1 Novipirellula sp. | reverse complement strand
CAACAAAATCGATCGCGCCGAAGCTGCAACGCCGCGAACGTTCAATCACTACACGCGTCACGAGCTGGGGGCCAGCTTTGGAACGAAGTTTGAAGGGCTTGGCGTCAGCCGCGAACTGCCTCAGCAAGTCGGTGGCATGTTTCATGCCGGCAGCGTCGGGATCATCATGAGCGGATGGCTCGGGGCAATCAACTACGGAGTCATTGTCAGCAACGAGGTCGATCAGTTGCTGGTCAGCACTGCCAACGCAACCTGATTTTTTGTCAGCCGTCTACGGTGTTTGCGTTCTGTAGCTACGCTCGCCAGAGCGTCGATGTTTGCTGTCCGCTGCGAATCACCACCTTCGGGCGACGGTCGCTACCAGCAGATGCTCCACCGCGTTGGCTAAGGCCAACTCGATCCGCTGTCTCAACGCTGCGTGGGGTTGGCGTAGGTGGTATTCTTGGGGCTCCCCTTTATTTGTATGGATCACCATGAGAATACCCGCTTGTTTTACCATTGCGTTGGCCGTATTTACTCTCGGGCAGTTAAACGCCGAGACGCCCCCGAACATCGTCTTCGTGTTGTGTGACGACCATCGATTCGATTGTCTCGGGGCTGCGGGGCATCCGTTTATCGAAACCCCGCACATCGACTCGATCGCTCGCGACGGAGCGATGCTGACGCGGGCTTACGTGACGACATCGCTTTGTTCCCCCAGCCGCGCATCGATTCTGACCGGGCAATATGCTCACAATCATCGTGTGGTCGACAACTACCATCCGGTTGACCCCACGCTCACTTTCTTTCCTCAACATTTGCAAAAAAACGGTTTCCAAACTGCGTTCATCGGCAAGTGGCATATGGGAGGTGAAATCGATGATCCTCAGCGTGGTTTTGATCACTGGGTCGCTTTCAAAGGCCAAGGCACCTATTGGCCCGATGGCCACGGCACCACACGCGAAGTGCCCCAGACGACTTACGATGGGCTAAACGTCAATGGGAAACGGGAGCCACAAAACGGCTACATCACCGACGAGTTGACGGACTATGCAATCGACTGGTTGCAGAAGCGTGACACAGAGAAACCATTCTTTTTGTACGTCAGCCACAAAGCAGTGCACTCAGATTTTGTTCCCGCTGATCGACACCGTGGACGTTATGCCGATCAACCGCTTCCGATTGCAACACCGACCGTCGAGCAAATGGACGCGGGCAATTTGCCAATGTGGGTTCGCAATCAACGAAACAGCCGACATGGAGCGGAGTTCGGATATAATTTGGCCGATTTTTCGCCCGAGGTTTATTACCGGCGATATTGTGAATCGATCTTGGCGGTCGACGACAGCGTCGGTCGGTTGATGACGTTTCTGCAACAGAACGATTTGCGAGACAACACCGTGTTCGTCTTTATGGGCGATAACGGGTTCCAGTTTGGTGATCACGGGCTGATTGACAAACGAACGGCATACGAAGCCAGCGCACGGGTACCGCTGCTAATCATGGCGCCGGGGCGGATTCCGAGGGGGCAATCGTTTGACGCGCTGGTCGGTAATATCGACGTCGCTCCGACGTTGTTGGAAGCCGCATCCGCACCCGCCCTGCCCAAACAAGACGGCAAAAGTTTCTGGACGGCACTGACGCAAAATGACGCGTCCGGTTTTGATCGCAAGACGCTGCTGTACGAGTATTACTGGGAACGCAACTATCCCCAAACACCGACGCTGCATGCGATCATCGGGGGGCGTTACAAATACATTCGTTGTCACGGTTTGTGGGATCGCGATGAGTTGTATGACTTGCAATCGGATCCGGGGGAATTGCACAATCTCATTGACTCGCCTGAGCACGCCGATCGAATCGGGCAGCTCAACGCCCAGTTGTGGGAGCTGCTGCACGCCAGCGGGGGTGACGAAATGCCGTTGTTGGAAGACCGCGGAGCCCAATTCCCGTGGCGGAATCCCAGCAAGTCAAAACAAGCTCCGTTCCCTGCCGAATTCTTTCGCACCAACGAAAGCGGCGAGTGATTCCTTGTAGACTCCCTCAAGACCCGAGTTCAAGTGGCTTCGAATTGCCTATCTTGCCAAAAAGGTGTCCGACACCTTTTTTCTCATGATCCCGTCCAGTAGCGAGCCTTCAGCAAAAATTTCATCGGCGAAACGGGCAAATTTGGTTTGCTTCCAAGCAGAGCGTGCTCCTTCGCCAAGTCCTTCGGATTGTGGTGGATCGGCGACCATGACGGAGTACTGAATCGCAGCAAGATTTGCGTTGCCAGCAACATCACGGGCCACTCCGGCGGCAATATTAATTGTGATCGTCCCTGCGTCTGTCGGATTGATGGTTGCTGTGAACAATCCGTTGCCAAGATCCACGGCGTTGATCGCACTGCCGCCAGTGACATCGATTTCTCTCAAATTGAATCCGTTGACCGTTTTGCCAAAATCGATCGTGACTTCGAACTGAGATGTGTTCGCGAGGCTAGTTGGCCCGCTGATGATTGGGGTGGGCGACGATTCGTTGACGACGACGGAAAATTGGCTGGCAGCTCTGCTCGCGTTTCCGGCAAGGTCACGCGCGACTTTAGCATCGACATCGATGGTGATCGTCCCTTCGCCTATCGGTTGAATGGTCGCGGTGAATAATCCGTCGCCATGGATCACGGCGTTGATCGCGTTACCACCCGTGACATCTATCTCTCGCAAATTGAATCCGTTGACCATTTCGCCGAAATCGATCGTAACGTCAAACCGTGACGAGTTCACAGGGCTGGTTGGCCCTGTGATGACGGGCGTCGGCGGAAGTGTGTCGGTGGCGACGGAGTACGAATTCGAAGCCGTGTTTGGATTGTTTTCGGAGTCCAAGGCAACGCTCGCTGCGACATTGACTGCGACCATCGCATCGCCGTTGGGGAGGATTGTGGCGGTGTAGAGTCCGTTGCCATGGATCACTGCATTGATCGCAGTGCCGCCGGTGACGTCGATCTCGCTGAGATAGAATTCCCTGACTAGTTCACCAAAATCGATGGTGACTTGAAACGGATTCGAGTTCACCGGACCAATCGGCCCCGTGATGATGGGGGTCGGTGACGATTCGTTGACGACGACAACAAATTGGCTGGCAGCTTTACTCGTGTTTCCGGCAAGATCACGCGCAACTTTATCATCGACATCGATCGTGACGGTACCGTCGCCGAACGCCGCGATGGTTGCTGTGAACGATCCATCACCATGAATCACGGCGTTGATCGCGTTACCACCCGTGACATCGATCTCTCGCAAATTGAATCCGTTGACCATTTCGCCGAAATCAATCGTAACGTCAAACCGTGACGAGTTCACAAGGCTGGTTGGCCCTGTGATGATGGGCGTCGGCGGAAGCGTGTCGGCGGCGACGGAGTACGAATTCGAAGCCGTGTTCGGATTGTTTTCGGAGTCCAAGGCAACGCTCGCTGCGACATTGACTGCGACCATCGCATCGCCGCTGGGGAGGATTGTGGCGGTGTAGAGTCCGTTGCCATGAATCACTGCATTGATCGCAGTGCCGCCGGTGACGTCGATCTCGCTGAGATAGAATTCCCTGACTGGTTCACCAAAATCGATGGTGACTTGAAACGGATTCGAGTTTACCGGGCCGATCGGCCCGGTGATGATGGGGGTCGGCGACGATTCGTTGACGACGACAACAAATTGGCTGGCAGCTTTACTCGCGTTTCCGGCAAGATCGCGTGCAACTTTGGCATCGACATCGATCGTGACGGTGCCGTCGCCGATCGCCACGATGGTTACCGTGTACACTCCGTCGCCCTGAATCACAGCGTTGATCGCGTCTCCGCCAGTAACATCGATCTCTCGTAAATTGAATCCGTTGACCGTTTCACCGAAATCGAT